>DATGQC010000411.1:0-5233 GCA_035304425.1 Advenella sp. | reverse complement strand
AGGCAGTACTGGGAAAAATGAAATCGGGCGTGGAGGTTGCGACAATGATCAGATCAAGGTCAGCCGCAGCGATGCCGGCATCGGCCAGGGCCTTTTCGGCGGCCAGAAAGCCCAGTTCGCTGGAGGTCACGCCGGGATCGGCCAGATGCCGCTGATGTATACCGGTGCGGGTCACAATCCATTCGTCGGATGTTTCAAGACCCCGCTGGGCCATATCTTGCGCAAGCATCGTGTTGGTGACACATTTTGGGGGTAAATAACTTCCCGTACCCACGATGGTTGAATAAGTCATGTATGGCTCCGAAGACAATTTAAATAAGTAAAGCAGGCAATTTTATAGTTTTTATGACTATTATGCGCTGCTTTCCGTATTTTTTGATCGAATGAGCTGACTGATCTGCAGTACAGAACTGGAGGTTTTTTCCAGCAATTTGCTGGCGACCGCCTCGCGGGCGCGCTCAAGCGCGACGGTGTAGGCGTAGATATCGGCGGAGCCGTGGCTTTTAATGACGACGCCACGCAAGCCAAGCAGGGCCGCACCATTATGGTTGCGCGAATCGACCCGGTTGCGAAAACGATTAAGAACAGGCCGCGCAAACAGGCCCGCGGCCATTGTGAAAGGATTGCGCATGAATTCGTCGCGAATCATGCTGCCGATCATTTTGGACAAGCCTTCAACGGACTTGAGCACCACGTTGCCGACAAACCCGTCGCAGACCACCACATTGGTCGTGCCTTTGAAGATATCATCGCCTTCGACATTACCGTAGAAATTCAGATTGCTGGCGCGCAGCAATTCGGCGGCTTCCTTGACCACGTCATTGCCCTTGATGGCTTCCTGCCCGATGTTGAGCAGGCCGATACTGGGATTGTCGATATGCTCGACCGATTGCGACAACGCCGCCCCCATGATGGCGAATTCGAGCAGATGCTCTGCCGAGCAATCGACATTGGCGCCAAGATCAAGCACGGTCGTCGTGCCGCCCCGCTGATTGGGAATAGCAGCGGCAATGGCAGGACGATCGATCCCATCCATGGTTTTAAGGACGTAGCGGGAAATGGCCATCCAGGCCCCGGTATTGCCTGCAGAGACGCAGGCATCGGCACGATCCTCTTTGACGCAGGTCACTGCCACGCGCATGGAGGAATCTTTTTTCTTGCGCAGCGCCATATCGACCGGATCGTCCATGGTGACCACTTCGGAAGCGGCGACAATATCAAATTGCGCGGGATTTGCCGGACGCGCCTGCTTCAGGGCAGCGGCCACCTGATCAGGCAGACCTACCAATAGAAAACAGGTATCAGGAAACTTTGCGGCGACCTGAACGGCCGCCGGAACGGTGACAGGAAGGCCGTGATCGCCCCCCATGCAGTCAATTGCGATTCTGATCACTATAAATAATATTTCCGTTACGGTAATACACGAGAAGCAGCCTGGAACATTGCAGACGACACCGTCAACGAACAGCCCCTTCCCTTACCGGTTAAACAGAGAATTATTCGTCGTTTTTGGTTTTCAGAACTTTGCGGCCACGATATACGCCGTTGGGGCTGATGTGGTGACGCAGGTGCAGTTCACCTGTGGTTGGCTCGATTGCTGTCGCAGGTGCGGTCAGAAAATCGTGCGAACGGTGCATACCGCGTTTTGAAGGTGTCTTTTTGTTTTGTTGAACGGCCATGATGACTCCGAAAATAAAACTGCACAACCCGAAAATTATGCAGAAAATAGGTTAAGTTACTGCTTCTTTAAAGCTGCCAGCGCCGCAAATGGCGATGGTTTTTTGTCTGCCCCTTCAGGCGCTTCCTGATTGTCATACTGCACGCATGCGTAATCATGCTTGGGTATGTAGGGCAGACTCAGAATTAATTCGTCTTCCACCAATTCCAGCACCGATTGACTGGCCTGAGCCAGAATCCGGTCCGGCCCTTCCATGTCCGGATCGTCGACTTGCATGTCGTCATCCAGGGCGGCCTGACTGGTTACCACTTCCAGCGGCATGGCACTGTCAATTTTATAGACAAAGGGCCGCATGCAGCGCTGACAGATAAGTATCGGCCGGGCGCTGACTTCCAGATGAAGATAACGTATTCCGTGCTGTGTGCGCTCTCCGCGCACAGACCAGCGTACCAGGCCATCTACCTCGGCGCCACCGGCTTCATCCGAAGATAAAACCTGCGCCGGCAGCAGATCGCCAATCCGTGAAAATGCCGACAGCGGCGTCTCTGCGCTTTGCTCTGCACCGCGCGAGATAAAATCCAGTACGTCGATCACAGGATGACCGGGTTTCATAAAATAGCCAGATATTGTATTACAGATATCTGCCTGCGGAACATTTCCAAGCGCTCAGGTCAAATGGGCCGTATAAACGAGAATTATAAACAACAAACAATTTATAACCCCAATGCATAGCTCTGATCCCAGAACCCTGCCCCAACAACCTTGCCCTGACCAGCTGGCTTCGTAATCTTACCCATTAGAGCTGTATCATTACTCTAAGATGTATTAATTAGAGCCGGCCATGTTCTGACAAACAAATTCGGTCTTTTCCCGGATTTTGCTGCGGATCTTTAACGCCTACCCACACATTGCCCGGAAAACATAAGATAATAACTTGTTCACATCCGATAAGTCAATGAAAACCATGTCATTTTCCCCTCCGCGTCTTATTCTCGCGTCATCTTCAGCCTATCGCAAGGCCATGTTGCAGCGGCTGGGCCTGCCCTTTGAGGCCATTTCTCCTGGTATCGACGAGTCTGCGCTGCCCGATGAAACGCCCGAAGCACTGTCGCAGCGCCTGTCACTGGCCAAGGCGCAGCACATCGCAGCTCAATACCCCGGCAGCGTGGTGATTGGCTCCGATCAGGTCGCCACCCATGATGGGCAGCCAATAGGAAAACCAGGCACATATGAACGGGCCTTTGCGCAATTACGCGAATTGTCAGGAAAAACCGTCACTTTCCATAGCGCCCTGGCTGTCACCAATGGGGCGCGCAGCGAGGTTGCCGATGTGGTAACGCGTTGCGTATTCCGCGCACTCACAGACGGGGAAATCGAGCATTACCTGAACGTGGAACAGCCATTTGACACCGCCGGCAGCGCCAAGGCCGAGGGTCTGGGCATCAGCCTGATGCAATCGATGCACAGCGACGACCCGACCGCCATCATCGGACTACCCCTGATCGAACTATCCCGCATGCTGCGCAGCTTCGATCTTAACCCCACGCTTTTGGCTCAACCATTATGATCAGCACACTTCACCTTCTTCCCGTGAGCCTTGGCAGCGCCCCGCTTGAACAGTGGCTGCCCGCCGGCGCCCGGCAGCAGGCTTCCATTCTGAAGACCTATATTGCCGAAAACGCCAAAACCGCCCGCGCCTATCTGAAACAGACCGGCACCGAAAGCGCAATTCAGGATATAACGATTCACACATTGGGCGCAAAAACGCCCGCTGCGGACATCCGTCGCTGGCTGACCGAAACCAGCGGCGATATCGGCCTGGTTTCCGAAGCCGGCTGCCCTGCAGTAGCCGACCCCGGTGCGCGCGTGGTGCTGATGGCGCATCAATTGGGTATCGAGGTAGTCCCCTGGGTAGGCCCCTCTTCCATTTTGCTGGGCCTGATGGCCAGCGGCCTTGATGGACAGCGCTTTACCTTTCACGGTTATGTGCCCATCGCGCCAGCAGAACGCGGCAAACAGCTCAAAACCTGGGAACAACTGTCGTCCCGCCATAACCAGACGCAATTGTTCATTGAAACCCCGTATCGCAATATGGCCATGTTCGCCACCCTGATCGAAGCCCTGAACCCGGCTACCAAACTGTGCGTTGCCCGCGCACTGACGACAACCGATGAATGGATCAGAACCGATACCATCGCCGGCTGGAAACGACGACCACAACCGGATCTGGACAAATTTCCGACCCTGTTTCTGTTTCTGGCCTAGCGTCTCGGGGGAATACGCAGCGCCACGCCACCTGCGACCCGCCTGCAGCGGGCAGCGCTATTGATACAAATATAAATAAAGCACTATTGCTGCGGCGCGGGCATCTGGCGCGCCAGATCTTCTGCAATGGCCACGGTCTGCCTGTCAGAATGGCCACTATACGCAGCCGGGCGATAATGCATCTGGAACGCCCGCACGACCTGCCGGGTCTGCGGGTCCCATACGCCGCTTTGCAGTATCGGGTAGCCAATGCGCGCCAGCAGGCCCTGAATATACGAGGCATCGGCCAGCGCGCTTGCGCTCAGAAGCGGCATGCGCTGCGCGACCGCCGCTTCGTCATACCAGCGCCCCAGCCCCTGCCGGGCCAGCTCCCGCCAGGGAAACGCCGGGCCGGGGTCACTCTTGCGCAAGGGTGCAATATCGCTGTGCGCCACAATATTCCAGGCGCTCACGTGATGACGCGTCTGGATATCGCGCAGCAACGCCACCAGCTTGGTGATCTGCGCCGGCGTATATGGCGCCCAGCGGGTATGAGCGGCGTCCAGCGGGCCGGCATTGACAATCTCAATACCAATGGACATGGCGTTCAGGTTTGGATATTCAAACCACTGACTTAGCCCGGCATGCCAGGCCCGCCGGCTTTCGTCGACCAGCGAAAATATCCGGACCGGCTCATCCGTAATCAGATAGTGCGCGCTTACCCGATCCTGGGTAAGCAAGCGCAGAGAATCACTGCGATTTTCCGAGGTATAGTGCAGCACAATGAAGCGAACCCGGCTATCCTGGCCACGCGCGCGCTGCGATGTGTCTATCGGCAAACCCGTTGTGCACGCGCTCAGCCCCAACACCACGGCGGCCATTAGCAGCCAGGCCCGTCTATACATGATTCCGCCCCTTTTTGGTTGCATGTCGATCTGTACTGGCGCAGGTCACGACCCGTCAGCAACCGGCGAACCGCAACCGCACTAGGCCACGGTCGGGCGCCGCCGATTGCGCCATACCCGAACGATGCGCCATAGCAGCAACAGAGCCAGCAGCGTACCATACAGAATCGGCTCGGCAAAGTCATTCTTGCCGGCACGCATCAGCCAGAAATGCACAATGGCCAGCACGCCAATGGCATAAATGCTTCGGTGCAAACGCGTCCACTTCATGCCCAGCCGGCGCATCCAGCCCTGCGTGGAGGTCAGCGCCAGAGGCGCCAGCAGTAAAAAGGCGGCCATCCCGACAAAAATGAAGGTGCGGTCCAGCACGTCCCTGATCATGGACGACAGGTCCATGTTGCGATCA
>DATGQC010000410.1:0-3107 GCA_035304425.1 Advenella sp. | reverse complement strand
GATATTGATCGCGTCCTGGCTGGCCTGTTTCTATTATTATTTTCCAGATGATTTTATCAGGGCGGCAGCTGGTTCCGCCATATCGGCGGGCAGCCCTTATCTGATATATGTGCTGGCTCGCCGATATTCCTTTCTGGACGCCTCGCTGACCAAGCTCACCTCGTCGCGGCTATTGATCTGTGCGGCGGCCTGCGCCGGGGCCAATGCCTTGTTTCACCATCTGTGGCTACTGTTCGGGGAGCAGGCTGCCCATCAAAAAAAGGCTTTGGTGATGCTTGTGGGCGATATGGCCGGCATTCTTATTGTTCTATACGCCATGAAACTCGTTCTGAACCGCCTGAATGACCGCCTCAACCCCGCAGGGAAGAACCAGCGCGGACGATAAAAGCATCGTACGCCTGCAAGGCGGCTTCGAGACGCGTATACGTGAGCTCTATCGATTGGCCCAAGTCGCCGCTTACCCGGCCCAGCAGTTGCTTCATATTGGCCATCATCGCTGCAAGGGCATCGCGTTCGTCCTGTGAATACAGCTTCATGCGCGGCGTACCCAGAGCGCTGGCGTTAAGTTCGATCTTGTCGGCTATTTTGGCCCACATCTCGCACTGTCTTGCCATATCACGGCGCAGCTCCGCGCTCCATAGTTCTTCACCACACATAGGGGACGAGTCAGCCTCTTTGAATAACGCGTCGTCGGCATAGTTGCTGTTTCGTACCACCGCCTTTCCTTATTGCCGTTCGCATTGTTATAAATTATATAACAGATTGATACATGGCCTGGCGTGCCGCTGCAGCGACGTCTTTAAAATTGCCGGGACAAATGCTTGAAGGCGGATATATCATGGTGCGCAGATATCACCGGGTAACACCCAGCACAAAGGAGGCAGCAAGGTGAAGAAATTCGAGTTCCGCACGGTTCCATGCATTATTGTCGAGGCCGGCATCACCGATAAGCTTGGGCCGCTGCTGCGTGAGCATTACCCGCAGACCCGCCTATGCCTGGTCACCGACCGCTATCTGCATCAAAGCGGCTTGCTGGATAAGGCGCTGGCCAGCCTGCGTGCAGCCGGGTGGCAGACTCAGGTCATCGATGACGTCATTGCTGATCCTCCGGAGCACGTTGTCCTCGAAGCCGCTCAGCTGGCCCGGAAGTCCGGCGCCGAGATCATTGTGGGTCTTGGGGGCGGATCATCCATGGATGTCGCCAAGCTGCTGTCCGTATTACTTGGCGCTGATCAGCCGCTGACCGAAATGTACGGCATCGGCAACGTGCGCGGCCGCCGTTTGCCGTTGGTGCAGATTCCCACGACAGCAGGCACCGGTTCTGAAGTTACACCCGTGTCCATAGTCACGACCGGTGAAACGACTAAATCCGGCGTCGTTTCGCCAACGCTGTATGCCGACATGGCGATCCTGGATGCCCGTCTTACCCTGGGGCTGCCGGCCAAGGCCACTGCAGCCACCGGGATAGACGCCATGGTCCATGCCATCGAGGCCTATACCAGCCGGCATCTTAAGAATCCCATCTCGGACATGCTGGCCATACAAGCGCTGAAACTGCTGTCTGATAATTTGCTGCGTGCGTGCGACCACGGGCAAGACCTAGCAGCACGCGAAGCCATGCTGTTGGGCGCCATGCTGGCCGGCCAGGCTTTCGCCAATTCCCCTGTCGCCGCGGTCCATGCGCTGGCCTATCCCATCGGAGGCATCTTCCATGTGCCGCACGGACTGTCCAACTCCCTGGTTCTGCCGCATGTGTTGCGCTTCAACGCCTCCCACGCCGCCACACTGTACGCGGAGCTCGCCGAGCTTGTCGTTCCCAACTGCACAGGCAGCAACGAAGCTAAAGCCGACGCGTTCATCTCACACCTTGAACGCCTTACTCAGGCCACTGGCATAGAGTGCAAGTTGCGCGAAGTAGGCGTCAAGCAGACGGATTTGCGCCGTATGGCCCAGGAAGGGATGAAGCAAACACGGTTGCTCGGCAACAATCCCCGAGAAGTAGGGGAAGAGGATGCGTACGCGATTTACGCCGCCGCATTCTAAATTACCAAAAGCGCTATTTAAATAGTTAATAACTATTGATTTATAACAATAGATCAATTTTACTATTCCCCTTTCTATCGGTAGACTGGTCACAAACTGGACGCAACACTTTCTTTGCGTCTCATAACGTCAACCGCCAGCAAAGGGGCTCTCATGAAAAAACTTACTACTGCCGCAGGCGCGCCCGTCGTCGACAACCAGAACATTCAAACCGCCGGTCCACGCGGTCCAGCACTTCTGCAGGACGTGTGGCTGCTCGAAAAACTGGCCCACTTCGACCGTGAAGTCATACCGGAGCGCCGCATGCACGCCAAGGGCGCAGGCGCCTATGGCACGTTCACCGTCACCCACGACATCACCCAATACACACGCGCCAGGATATTTTCGGAAGTCGGTAAGCAAACCCCGATGTTTGCGCGCTTCTCGACGGTGGCTGGCGAGCGCGGCGCTGCGGACGCTGAACGCGACATCCGCGGCATTGCCATGAAGTTCTATACCGAAGAAGGCAATTGGGATCTGGTCGGCAACAACACCCCGGTATTCTTCTTTCGCGACCCCCTGAAGTTCCCCGACTTGAATCACGCGGTAAAGCGGGATCCACGGACCGGCATGCGCAGCGCGCAAAATAATTGGGAATTCTGGACTGGCCTGCCCGAAGCACTGCACCAGGTCACCATTGTCATGAGCGATCGCGGCATTCCCGCAGGCTTTCGCAACATGCACCTGTTCGGCAGTCACACATTCAGTTTCATCAACGCAAGCAACGAACGCTTCTGGGTCAAATTCCATTTCAAGACCCAGCAAGGTATCAAGAACCTGACTGACGCCCAGGCATGTGAACTGGTCGGCAAAGACCGTGAAAGCTCGCAACGCGACTTGTTCGACGCGATCGAGAACAAGGATTTCCCGCGCTGGACCATGTATGTACAGATCATGCCCGAAAAGGATGCCAGCAGCTATCATCTGAACCCCTTCGACCTGACCAAGGTCTGGCCCAAGGGCGATTACCCGCTGATTGAAGTCGGTACGCTTGAACTGAACCGCAACCCGGACAACTTCTTCGC
>DATGQC010000409.1:0-6449 GCA_035304425.1 Advenella sp. | reverse complement strand
CTGCGCATGCCGGGCTGTACACCTGCCTCACGGGCAGCAGGCGAACACACCCGGACCAGGCCATGATCGATCACAACAGCCGCAGTGTTGCGCCAGTCAGGGCAGAGAGTGTCCAGCGTGGGGTGCAGCAGATGTACGGCGATCCATGTTCGCATGGCGGGACTCGGTAAAAGCAGCAGGATAGGGATCAGCAGCGCCCCCGGAATAAAGGTCCCTGCCGGATGCATCCGGATAAAGTGAAATATGGACAGGATGCTCACTGACACTGCCACGGCGTTTGACAATATGCACGTGAAGCCCCGTAGGCACCGGGTGCAGCGTAAGTCGCAAGGGGGCTGGAGAGGATTGCCGGGCCGCGGACAGGGCCCGAACCAATACGAACAGCGTGTCTCCCTTTTGCGCCGCCAATTGCAAGCGACGCAAGGCGCCATCGCGCAGAGCATGTTGCCATAGCACCAGCGCCGCAAAAGCGCCGCTGTTCAGAATATGTTCGGCCGCCCACAGGGCATCGGCAGTGCTTTGTGGCGCTAGCCAGAGCAGGCGGGAAGGCGCGACGCCCCAATGCGCCCACGCACAGGCCTGCGGCGCGTACGGAGGTTGAATAAGCACGATGGGCCGTTGCTCGGGACCGCCGCTGCCCAGACCCGCAGCCGTTGAAGCATGACGCAGCTGCTGCACCCTCTGCTCGCGAAAAACAGGCTTGAACAACTGGAGTTCCCCAATACCGGCACGAGGTGTCATGACTTCAATCAGATTGCCCAGGGGCCAGCCGCCACCTGGCAATTGGGCTGATATTTCAGGATAGCCGGTATGAGCGTAAAGACCTGGGGAACGGGCAATTTGCGACGCTCGCCACAGCGAGGGGTGAATGCGCTCGGGCGCAGACAGAACAGAACGCGAAGCAGCATTCTGCCCTGTCTGTTCCACGGGCATTGCTTCAGCTGATCCCCCTGAGGGCGTTGCTGAAGAAGGCGCTGCTGAGGATAACGCCCTGCAAGCGGGCGGCCCGGCCAGGGCATCAAGGCTCCCGGAGAGGGGTGAAACACACACACCACCTTCGTGCCGACCTTTGAAGATGTCTCCAGAGAGGTCTAGGGAGATGTTTTTCGGCAGACTACCAGAGTGAGCGCCCGACGCCGTTTCAACACGGGGCCTGACGGGTTTTTGCGCTGTGTTTTTCATCATGGCAATTCCTTTAAATACTGTATAAGTATACAGTATTTTTAAATCGCCACATCCTCGGAAAACCGAGGTACCAGAATCAAGACGGCCTACATAAGTGCACAAATGGATTACACTGGTCGTACTGTTCTTTTCCCTTTACTTTCAGGAATGACTTATGAAAATGCCCTCTTCCCTGCTTTTTTCACTGTTTATCATCGTCCCTGGCATGGTCGCTGCGCAATCGAATCACCAGCAGGAAGCCCAGGCCATCAATGAGGCAAAAGTGACACTTGTGCAGGCAGTGCAAACGGCCGAAGCAGAAACCGGCGCCAAAGCGGTCGAAGTGGATTTTGACCGTGAAAACAACGTCTGGTCATATGAAGTGAAGACGCTTAAGCCAGGCACCAAATATGAACTGGTCATTGATGCCAATACAGGCAAAGTCATCTCCCGCAAAGAGGAGCAAAAGCAATAACGCTCAGACAGGCGCCCGCCAGATTCGGGCGCCGGCAATCACGGCATCCATTGCATCTGTCATTATTAAAATGACAAGGCCAAGACTGCCCCCTGATGTCCGATATTGCACTCCCAGCTATCACGACCCAGCTATCACGACTCAGATATCTCAATTCTGGTATCTCAATTCTGGTATCTCTGTTCTGATATCTCTGTTCTGATATTTCGATACTGATATCGCAGGGTCATTGCAGCAAGTTCCCTTATCCGAGGCGCTTCCCGCCCGGCTTGCGCATATCACGATGGCACGCACGCCTGACTGCTAGCGGCCAATAATCGCCGCCTGCTCATCGCCTGCCTTCACATGGAAATCCGAATACGGATCCTCCTGCGCGATATTAATGCGCATGCGGATGGGTTTTATATTGCCGAAAATAGTGGCAAAGGGCGTATCCTTGGCATCGTTGCCACGCGCAATAACCACCAGATTATCGGGCGGCGCCAGCCTTGTAGGATCAAACTTAATCCATCGCCCGCCAAGGTAGGCCTCAAAAATAGCGTGAAAATCCTGAGGGGGCTCTTCAAAATATACATAGCCCACACAAAAACGGGCAGGTATATTCAGCGCCCGGCAAAACGTGATGGCCAAATGGGCGAAATCCCTGCATACGCCTTTGCGCTTTTCAAAAACATCAGCGGCTGAAGTGGTGGAATCTGAACATCCCACTTCATACTGGATATTTTCCTGTATCCAGTCAATAATTGACTCGACAAGCGCAATGCCGTCGCCCTGCGCACAAAAAAGAGCCTGCACCCGAGCTGACAGCACATCCGACTCACAATACCGGCTTGGCCGCAAGCAAGGGATGGTTTTCTTTGGCAGGCGCCCGACAGGATAAATGGCAGCCTCGGACGGCCGTCTGGCATTGTTGGTGACCACATTGACCGTATAATCGACATTGATCGCTCCGGCCTGGGCAGAAAACGATACGAAGCGCCCACCCACTGCATCAATATGCTTTTGAAAATGAACAGGCATCTTGTCCCCGTTGCTATCAATATAATCCACACTCAGATGCTCTTCCAGAATCAATTGGCTTTTTTTGGAAACCAGCATATTCAGAAAAAACTCACTCGCTGAAAATATCTCATATTCCAGCGAGGTTCTAATTCTTGTGACCAGCATCCCAATACCCCATTTATGTAAATGATCCGGCTGACGTCTGTCGCTTCTGTGAATCCTAACCAGCTTACATGAAAAGACGCGGCCCGAGAGCCCGCGCTCACGCTGGGGCGCAACAATTGTCCATCCCTGGAAAAACATCCATGCCTGGCATACATGCCCGATAGGGAAATGCTATCGTTCAGCCTGCGGTGCTGTGTGAGGCGCCACGATTGCGCCTTTGATGCCGTGCCTGATCATCGCGTCCCGGATGAACCCATTTCTTTTCATATCTTCTACGAATTCTGCCAGATAAACCATTGCACAGGTACCACGACTGCGCGGCACCCCCATTGCCTGACGAATGGTCATGAAGCTGCCTGGGATCAGGCGCAATCCGGAATACTTCGATGCGTCTGCTTCCAGTTGCTGACGAACACCCGCAGCAACATCCGTATTTTCCTTAAGAAACGTTTCAACCACAGTCGGGGAGGCAGGCGCCCAAGTGATTTCAGCCCGCTTGAGCTCACGACTAAGGAATAGATCGTATGCGCTGCCCTTGCCTACCGTAACGCTGATACCCTGTTGATCGACAGCTTCCAACGAGTTAATGGTCGCTTCTTCTCTGACGAGATAGATGCCCTCAATGTGAATATATGCATCTGTGAATGCAATGACTGCAGCACGCAAGGGATCAATGGCAAAAAAACCGATATCGGCTTTGTCGCCTGATACGGTCTCAACAGAGCGGCCAGCGCTATCGCGCGATCACCGGATCATCGCTGGCATTTATCAGCACTCCGGACGATCAGCGCAACAGCCGGAAAATTCTTCCACAGGTACGGGTTCGAACCGTAAACCTCCTCGTGAAGTACTCGGATACTCTACCAATTGAGCTACCTGTGGATTTTCTATTTTCCGGTAAACAGGTAACCGCATCAACTCAAAACGGAAGTGTAAAAATATATAACAAACATGCCCGTTAAAGACCTTCGAAAAAGAGCGATCGCAGCCGAATCCTTGCGGACCATGCGCCGAAGGTTATCGACTGCTACGAACCGTTGAACACGCCCTCTTTGCGCAACAGCTCGCAAACCCACTGCTGGAATACACGGATACGCGCAGGTACATTGCGCCGCCGGGCATAAAGAAAAGTCAGCGGCATGCAGGGCGCACGAAATTGCGGCAGCACTTCAACCAGTTCAGCTGACTCAAGCAGATCGCGCACATCAAATGCCGGAATCTGGATCAGTCCCATTCCGGCGAGCGCGGCGGCCAGATAGCCCTCCACATTATTGACCGAAATCACACTGTTCATGGCCACCACATTCAGCGTGCCCTGGGCCACGTATTCCCAAGCAGGCATTGCTGCAGGAAATCGCGCGGCATAGGTCACCACTTGATGCGTACCCAGCCCTTCAGGTGTTGTGGGGGTGCCCATGCGTGCAAGATAAGCCGGGCTGGCACACGTAATAATATCGATGTCGCCCAGTTTGCGGCATATCAGATCGGAGTCGCTCAGCTCACCCACCCGTATAACGCAATCGATGCCCTCGGAAACAAGATCCACCATGCGATCGGTCATGCTCACCTCCAGCTCGACATCCGGATGCATCTCAATCAATGACGGCAGCGCGGGGATGATGATGCGCCGGCCGATGCGGCTGGGCATATCGATTCTGAGACGACCCGTCATTTGCTGTGAGGCCGGACGGAACATCTGCTCGGACGCTTCAATCGCATCTACGATTTCACGCGCAGTCTTGACGAACTGCGCTCCCTCGAAGGTCGGCGTCATGCGACGTGTTGTACGACGCAACAGTTGAACACCCAGACGATCTTCCAGCTCCTGAATCAGGGTCGACACCGTCGAGCGCGGCAAACGGAGCGCTTCAGCCGCCCGTGTGAAATTGCCGCTTTTCATCACCTGAATGAAGGCCTGCATCTGCCTGATTTTATCCATGCGCGCGTTATTGTTCGTAAATATTGACGGAAGATGTCAACAATAACAGCTTTATTTGAGATTTGCGATCAATTATTCTGTATGACAACCGTGGCAACACGCCGCGTCCCACGACTCCAGAGGAAAAACATATGTCCCGAAATACAATTGAAGGAAAAGTAGTTCTCATCGCAGGTGGCGCAAAAAACCTGGGCGGATTACTGGCGCGCGAATTCGCCCGGCACGGCGCAAAAGCCGTAGCCATTCATTATCATGGCAGCCAGGCCAAGCCTGCCGCCGACGAAACGGTTGCCGCCATCGAGCAAGCCGGCGCCAAGGCAGTGGCCTTTCAGGCCGACCTGACCAGCGCCACTGCCATGGAAAAACTGTTTGCCGACACCATTGCCGCGGTAGGACGACCGGACATCGCCATTAACACAGTTGGCATGGTCCTGAAAAAACCGATGGCCGAAGTCACCGAAGAAGAATTTGATCGATCCAGCGCAGTGAACGTCAAGTCTGCCTTCTTTTTTCTCAAGGAAGCAGGCAAGGCGGTCAATGATAATGGCAAGATCTGCACGCTGGTTACCTCCCTGCTGGGCGCCTATACGCCTTTTTATTCAGCCTATGAAGGGCTGAAAGCACCCGTCGAACACTTTACCCGGGCAGCGTCAAAAGAGTTTGGCGCACGAGGTATTTCGGTTACCGCCATCGGCCCGGGCCCCATGGACACGCCGTTCTTTTATCCGGCCGAAGGCAAAGAGGCGGTCGAATATCACAAGACGGCAGCGGCCCTGTCGCCTTTCTCCAAAACCGGGCTTACGGATATTGAAGATATTGCGCCATGGGTCCGCTTTATGGTGTCTGAGGGCTGGTGGATGACCGGACAGACCATTCTGGTCAATGGTGGCTACACCACGAAATAATAGTCTGCTGCCTGAACTGCACAGCAACGGGCTATACGTGCGCACCCCACGCCGGACACCAGGTCGGCTTTGGGGGTCGCCTGACCCTGCCGGGAGACATAAGCAGCATCCATGCATTACTTCGCAAGAAAGCGCTACAAAGCATTCCCCTTGCATGTGCAACGTGGCTTCAACAGCCCCGCCCCCTGCGCAAAGCCGCTTCGCACATAACCGATGTGCGTACCTTCATGGATCATCAGCATTACCAGCACGCAGGTGCGGCACATGAGTTCGTTGCCATGAACATGTAGAAATTATTTCAGTTGTGATTATGTGCAGGATCGGCGCCAGACATGATCATTGGCTACCCTAAAACCATGGCGCCGCTTTTGATGCAGGACAACAGTCGTTCAACCGCTATGCAGAAACCGTGATCAATGATTTAATGAACACTCATTCTTTTTTGGGGAGAAAACATAATGCGTCAATTGTCATCAAGCAAAATCCTTGTGGCCTCGGGCCTTGTGTTGGCCGGCCTGCTGGGCGGATGCCAGGCGCTGGACGATATGGAAGCAGACGGATACCGCAAGCAGTGCGCTACGCTGGGCATTCAGCCTGGTTCACCTCATTTTGACCAATGCATGCTGCAACAGCAGGCGCTCAATGAAGAAGAGACCGAGAGGTCGCTGGATCGGATACAAAGAGACGAAGCAGCCAGACACAGAAAATAGCCTGCTGCGAACATAATATTCCGATTGTCATAATAAATAATAAGACTGACAATGAGCTATCACTCTCCCGGTCACATCCGGGGGAACAG
>DATGQC010000408.1:0-11300 GCA_035304425.1 Advenella sp. | reverse complement strand
CGGGCAGTTCCACTTTTAGGACTTCCGCCCCCAAGTCTGCCAGCAGCGTCGACGCATAAGGCCCGGCTATAACCGTCGACAAATCCAGAATACGTAAGCCATGCAGCGGGCCATGCGCGTTTTCAGAAGTCAATTCCTGTTCCTTGGAAGTGGTAATCTGTAGACGATTCTAGGCACTTTCATATATGATGAATGCGCAGCTTGAGGATATCAGATATGTGATTTATGCAATTCTGCCCAAAGCCCAACACGAACTGGAAAAACAGCCCGATATGGCCGATACAGCCGACTCCTCCATCGCAGTTGCAGGTTTGAAAGCCGCTATCCGGGTAGCCAGCCACGGCAGTTTTTTGCGTGCCGCCATGTCAATGGGCGTCTCGCAATCCCAATTAAGCAGGCGGGTGGCCGGCCTGGAGAGCCGCTTAGGGCAAAAACTCTTTTATCGCCACGGGCGGGGGGTCGCCCTGACCGATTTCGGGCAACGCATCATGCCACGCGTTCAGTCGCTGATAGCCGAACTGGAAGCCTTCGATGCGCTGGTGTCGGATACGCGTGCCCAATTATCAGGAGATGTCACGGTTGGCGTGATTCCGTTAGTGTCGCGCCACTTGGCATCCAGCCTGGTACGCCGTCTGCAGTCTACCCACCCGGGCATCCGGCTGCGGATGCTGGAAGCCTACAGCGGCCAGGTTGAAGAATGGCTAAGCAGCGGGCGCGTTGATATTGGCGTATTCAATCGCTACGGCGGTGCGCTACCGGTTTACGCCGACCCGCTCATGTGCGGGCAGGTGTCAGTCATCGGCACGCCCGACCACCTCTTGTTCCGCCAGAAGGACATTCCCTTTGACGTTCTGCAGGGATTTCCCATCGCCATGCCCGCCCGTCCCAACAGCCTTACAGATCGCATCCTTGGTGCAGCCGCCAGCCACGGAATTTCTCTGAACATTGCCCTGGAAGCCGGCACCTCATCGTTGATCCAGGAAGCCATGCTGGCTTCCGGCTTTGTGACCCTATCGCCTGCCGGCACCTACGCCAAAGCCATCAGCAACAACCAGTTAACCGCTAGGTATCTGTGCAACCCAAGCGTGAAGCAAACCACCTGGATCGCCACGTCCAGGCAGCACCCATTGACGGCCGCTTCGCGCGCTGTGGAAAAATTCATCAAAGAAATTTTGTATGCCTCAACACAGTGACAGGCAGGCAAAAGAGATCAATTGGGGCAGCACCCAGCTGAGCATGGCGCAGCCCCCTTGTCTTTTTAGTCCCTAGCGGCATACCTGACCATAGGCTTGCGCACATCGCCAGTTTCCGCTCTCCCCGGCGCTTTGGCTACTAACTCGCACACATAGAACCGGCTTATTGTGCGAGTTTTAAACCCAGTTCCTCAATGATTTTTTTCTCTTTGTCCATGCTGGCCGTCGCAAACTGTTGAAATTCATCTGAACGCTTATACTCCGGGGTCATGTCAAACTGCGCCAGTATGGTTTTGAATTCCTCGGTTTCCAGGGCCACCTTGAAGGCATCATGCAGTTTGCGCACGATAGCCGGGTCGGTTCCCTTTGGCGCCACCAGGCCCCAGGGCGAGGTTTGCACCATATCGATGCCCGTTTCCTTGAGCGTTGGAACGTCCGGAAAACGCGCCATGCGCTTGTCGCCCCAGACCGCCAGCAACCGTAATTTGCCGGCCTGTATCAATGGCACGAATGCGGAGGTTTCGGCTGCGGCATCGACCTGCCCCGCCAATAACGCCTGTAGCGATTCACCAGAGCCTTTGTAGGGAATATGGTTCAGCTTGATCCCGACCTGCCTGGAAACCTTCTCCATGGTCAGATGATTGGTGGTCGCCACCCCTGGTGTGCTATAGGTCAATTTGCCAGGATGCGCCTTGGCGTGGGCAATCAGGTCATCCAGGGAGGTAAAAGGCGACGCAGCGGGTACAACAATGCCGAAGGCATACCCGGTAATACCGATGATATAGGTCAGATCAGTTGCCGGGTTCCAATTGACCTTCATGGTATAAGGCATGCGATAGACACTGGCAACCGCAACCGCCAGCGTATAACCATCGGGCTTGGCCGAATGAACGGTCTGTACCGCCAGCGTGCCTCCGGCGCCAGGACGATAGTCAATAACAACCGGCTGCCTGAGCGACTCGGACACCTGTTTTGCGAGCACGCGCATCGGACCGTCGGTCGAGCCGCCTGCAGCGAATGGCAGCAGAATGCGGATCGGCCTTTCTGGATAAGCACCTGTTTTCTCCTGCGCTGCCGCCAACAGCGGGGCAGTCGCGAACAATGCGCCGCAGCATGTGGCCATTGCGATTTTGCAAAAATACTGATTCAAGTGATTGATTTTTCGTTTTAATAAGTTCATGCATGTCTCCTTTGCATTCAGGGTTATCGAACAGGGCTGCGCTCCTGTTCCGGTGTCGGGCCGGGCAGGATTTTTTTCAGGGTTAATGATGTCGGCTGTTTACGCTGTTTTTGCCGCCTTTTTTGGCCGCTCGCCTTTTTGGCTGCTTGCGTTTATGGGCCACACATGTCAACTTTCCAAATCCGATAGCGGCGCCAAAGCCTGTGTCTGCAATAAATAAACTGACAGGCGATGGTCCATCTCTGCGAATGGGTGCTCAATCATGATCCGGCGCCGGGCGCCATAAGGCCGCCATCATTCATTTGTCATGCCCATAGCGCACTGCATTTGTATACCCTCTTGCGCGAAAAACGCGTTCACTTGCGTGACCCTGGTCATCGCCTATTCATATCCCTGTTCTTGCTGCGTATTCTGTACTATTATTGCTCCTGGTCACAGCCCGAAAACCGCTATGCAGTATTCACTTGCAATACGAGGAGACGTTATGACAGATGAAAACCCGGTTGATCAGCCGAACGGCGATCGCCATTTTGTTACTGCGCTGGCCCGGGGGCTGGCGATCCTGAAGTGTTTCCGTTCGGGCGAAGAACTGCTGGGAAATCAGGAGCTTGCGCTGCGTTGCGATCTGCCCAAATCGACCATTACCCGGCTGACCTACACACTTGCAAAACTGGGTTATCTGCACAAATCAGGCCAGCAGCCGAGATATCGGCTTGGCATGAAGACACTGACACTGGGCGGGACCACGCTGGCTCGCTTGAATGTCAAGCAGATCAGCCAGTCACTAATGCGTCTGCTGTCGGAGGAAACCGAGAGCCTTATTTCACTTGGCATTCGCGACGATATCAGCATGCATTACATCGAGAGCCATCGTGGCAACGCATTGATCACGCTTAACCTGGGCATCGGTTCGCGCATACCGATTGCGCCCACCGCCATGGGCAAAGCCTATCTGGCCGTGATCGATGCCGCGGAACGCCGCGCGCTGGAAGATCGCATACGGTCATTTGACACCTTCTCCTGGCCCAGGCTGAAACAGGGCATTGAGCAAGGCCGGCAGGACTTTTTAACCCTCGGATGTGTTCGCTCTTTTGGCGACTGGCACAAGGAAATCAATGGTCTGGCCGTACCGCTCTCGTTCTCTAACGGGCTTCCTGTGATGGTGCTCAGCTCGGCCGGGCCTGCCAGTCATATGACAGCAGACCGGTTAATGCGCCAGGTCAAGCCCAAACTGCTGGCTACCGCAGCCGAGATCGTACGCAGGGTAGATGCCGACGCGGGAGCGTAAATCAGCGCCAGCTACGCCGCCGGACGAGCAATACTGCATTGCAGTTTTAGATTGCCGTATTTTCGCTTTTCAATATTGCCGGCCAATCGGAATTTGCTCTACCATGGCTCCACAATCAGCACAAAAATTGAAAAGTGGAGGCCGTTTGTGAGCTGGAGACCTGAAGTCAGGCACTTTAATCGTATTCATCAGGTAGCGGACGCCTGGGCTGCCCGCACTCCCAGGAACATCGCTTTGCGCGATAAGCTGATGAGCGTTGACTATGGAACGCTCTCCAGTTTATCGGCAAGTCTGGCCGACAGACTTGGGCACATGGGCGTGCGAGCCGGAGACCGCGTCCTGATCATCGGCGAAAACTGTGTTGCAGCATGCGTGATCATGCTGGCCGTCAGCCGCCTGGATGCCTGGTTCAGTTTTGTCAACGCCAGGCTCTCGCCCAGGGAGATAGACGGGTTTATTGAGCATGCAACGCCGCGCCTCACGCTTTACACATGCCAGGTTTCGGAGAATGCACTGGAACATGCCATTCGTCATAAGGCTGCACCACTGGGGTTTGCGGCATTGGGCAATATTTACACCAGCTTGCCCAACGAGGCGAGCGTGGCCGAGCCCGCATCGCCGGACCCCGCCGAGCAGGTGGCCGCGATGGTTTACACCTCGGGAACCTCCGGTTCACCCAAAGGCGTGATGCTGACGCATGCCAATGTCCTGTTCATCGCCAACCAGGCCTGCACCTCCAGACGTATGCAGCCCGGTGATGTGTTGTACGGTGTATTGCCCATGGCTCATGTAGTAGGCCTCGTAACACAGTTTCTGGGCGCTATTGCGGGTGGCGCCGCCGTACTGCTGGAGCCGCGATTCTCCGCAGGACTGGCCCTGTCGGCGCTCACCAATGAAAAGATTACCTTATTCGTGGGCGTACCCGCCATGTTCGCCAGACTGCTGGAACAGGCCCAGACGCAATCGCTGTCTATATGTTGCCCGGCCTTGCGGTTCATCGGCACCTCGGGTTCGCCGCTGACGCCCAAGCTCAAAAAAGAAATTCAAGACATGTTCGGTCTGCCATTGAACAATGGCTATGGTCTGAGCGAGACCGCCCCAACGGTGGCGCAGACAAGAATCGATCAGCCCAGGCAAGACTGTTCTGTTGGCTTGCCGATTCCCGGTATTGAGATCAGCATTGTCGATACGGCAGGCACGCCAGTTAAACAAGGCGACGTGGGCATGCTGCGTGTGCGCGGTCCCAATGTCATGAAAGGCTATTACCGTAACGAAGCGCTGACGCGTGACGTGTTGTCACCCGATGGCTGGTTCAGTACCGGAGATCTGGTGCGACAGGACGAGGATGGTGCGTTGCATATTGCAGGACGCAGCAAGGAACTGATTATTCGCTCGGGCTTTAACGTGTATCCGCTGGAAGTAGAACAGGTCATTAACAGCCACCCTGCCGTCATCCATAGTGCCGTGGTTGGCAGAACGGTGGAGCATAACGAAGAGGTCGTGGCCTTTATTGAGCTGAACCGCCCGGAACAGCCTGAGGACCAGAGCGACTTTCGCAGCTATCTGCGGGAACGGCTGTCGCCCTACAAGTTGCCTGCCGAGATCCGGTTTCTCTTTCCGTTGCCCACCGCCCCCACAGGGAAGATATTGAAAAATGTCCTCAAGCAATTAGCAGCATGCGCCGACAACGGGCAGCATGCCGCCACCCCGAACTGACTGCCTATGCCCTCTTTTACCGAGACACATTTATGACATTACCCGCAGCGTTACGCGAGAACCTTTCCCTGCCTGTGATCGGTTCGCCGCTATTCATTATTTCCAATCCGGCGCTTGTGATTGCACAGTGCCTGTCAGGCATTATCGGCTCCATGCCCGCACTGAATGCACGCCCCATGGAAAAGCTGGATGAATGGCTGGCGCAAATCACGACCACGCTGGACAAGGCGCGTGCAGCTTCGCCGGCAAAGCGGATTGCGCCATTTGCGATCAACCAGATTATTCATGCCTCCAATGACCGGCTCGACCACGATATGGACGCTTGCGTGCGTTATCGCGTACCGCTGGTCATTACCAGCCTTTCTGCCCCTACGGATTTTGTCAAGCCGATACAGTCATATGGCGGCCTGGTGTTCCATGATGTCACCAATATCCGCCATGCGGAAAAAGCCCTGGAGGCGGGAGTGGACGGCTTGATCCTGGTGTGCGCCGGCGCCGGCGGCCATGCCGG
The DNA here is from genome assembly GCA_035304425.1 of Advenella sp. Taxonomy (GTDB): domain Bacteria; phylum Pseudomonadota; class Gammaproteobacteria; order Burkholderiales; family Burkholderiaceae_B; genus Advenella. The sequence continues at coordinate 5,412 of DATGQC010000408.1, read as the reverse complement.
CACCTTAAGTCCGTTTGCGCTGATCAGTGAAGTCAGACAGTTTTTCGACGGGCCGATTGCCCTGTCAGGAGCGATCACCTCGGGCGCGCATATTGCGGCGGCCCGCGCCATGGGCGCAGATCTGGCCTATATGGGAACACGTTTCATCGCCACCGAAGAGGCCAATGCCTCTGCGCAATACAAGCAAATGCTGGTCGATAGCGATGCCTCGGAAATTGTGTATACGCCTTTATTCACCGGCGTGCATGGCAACTACCTGGCCCGCAGTATTACCGCCTCGGGCCTGGATGCGAAAAATCTGCCCGATGCGGATAAAACCAGCATGAATTTCGGGTCGCGCCATATCAAGCCCTGGAAAGACATTTGGGGCGCAGGCCAGGGCGTTGGCAATATACGATCGGTTTTGCCAACCAGCGAGCTTATTGCCCAACTGGACAAAGAATACCGCGGCGCACTGGCGCAACTGCGACATTAATCAATAACGAGATAGCATAGGAGTCAACATAATGAATGAAAAAAAGGCAATTCTTGTCGTGGGCGCCGGGGATGCAACCGGGAGCGCGATCGCCCGCCGTTTTGCGCGTGAAGGCTACATCGCCTGCATGACACGCCGCAATGCCGACAAGCTGGAGCCACTGGTGAAACAGATTATCGATGACGGTGGCCAGGCGCATGGTTTTGGCAGTGATGCCCGCAAGGAGGATCAAATGATAGACCTGGTCCAGCATATCGAAAGCAACATCGCTCCCATTGAAGTGGCCGTATTCAATATTGGCGCAAACGTTCAGTTCAGCATTACCGACACCACCGCGCGCGTCTATTCCAAAGTGTGGGAAATGGCCTGTTTTGCGGGCTTTCTGATGGGACGCGAAGTAACCAAGGCCATGTTGCCGCGCGAACGGGGCACCATTATTTTCACGGGAGCAACGGCAAGCCTGAGGGGACGGGCCAATTACGCCGCCTTTGCCAGCGCCAAGCACGGCCTGCGGGCCCTGGCGCAAAGCATGGCCCGAGAACTCTGGCCCAGGGGTATTCACGTGGCGCATCCGATTATCGACGGTGCGATCGATACCGAGTTTATTCGCGAAACCTTCCCGCAGCGTTATGCGTTAAAAGATCAGGAGGGTATTGTGGACCCGGCAAGCATTGCCGAAACCTATTGGCAGATTCATCAGCAGCCGCGCAATGCCTGGACACATGAAACGCAGTTGCGTCCATGGATGGAAACCTGGTAAGCGCTGATCACGCCTTCGGCGTGCGGTCCGGTTTCTGAGTTGGTTACTTCTGAATAAAGGTATTTCATATGCAAAACCCTTCCATTGATTTTCTTTTCGATTTTGGCAGTCCCAACGCTTACTTCTGCCATAAAGTGCTTCCCGCTATCGAAACCAGAACGGGGCAGAAATTTCATTACGTGCCGATTTTGCTGGGCGGATTGTTCAAGCTGACAAACAACCAGTCTCCGGCCAATGCCTTCGCGCATATCGCCAACAAGCGAGCCTATGACGCGCTTGAAGTTGAGCGTTTCATCAAAAAACACAAGCTGGACCGGTACCGCAGAAATCCCTATTGGCCCGTTAATACGCTCAAAATCATGCGCGGCGCCATTGCAGCAGAAAAACTGGGTATATTCGATGCCTATGTTGATGCTGTTTTTTCCTGCATGTGGGAACAGGAACTGGATATGTCCGATACCGATACCATCCTGCGCGCGCTTGAACAGGCCGGACTTGATGGCGCAGCGATCATGGACCTGTCGCAGCAAAGCGAGATCAAACAACGCTTGATAGATAACACACAGCAGGCGTGCGATCGTGGTGCTTTTGGTTCGCCCACCTTTTTCGTGGATGATGAGATTTACTTTGGGAAAGACCGATTGGCGCAGGTCGAAGAAAAAATAAATGAATACGCTGCAACTGCACGATAGGCCACCGGCGCTGCGTCGCCTTTATGCCTCGTAAAGGCCGCGCCATGGTCGATCATATGATTCGTTCTCTGGTGGGACGTCGCGTGCATAGTGATGACGTGTGCGCCCTGCCGCTGGTGCGGCGAGTTGCTGCCGTTCTTGATCGCGATCCAACCGTGCTCAAGGAAGGCGACGTGCTGCCGCGCGGCTGGCATGCCGCATTGTTCACCCCTTTTGCACGACAAAGCGATCTGGGCCAGGACGGGTTGCCCAAGGAAACCGCCCTGGTTCCCAATCCTGACCCGATAAGCTGGCCACGTAAAGTCTTTGGAGGTCGAAGAACACACTTTCACGGGGATGTGCATATCGGCAGCCATGTCAGGCGCGAAAGCGAGGTTGTTTCAGCAGAAATAAAGAACGCGCGTCAAGGTCGGATATTGGTCGTAACCGTGCGTAGCCATATCTTCGAAGAAGGGACAAACCGCGCCGTCATTGTCGAGGAACAGGATCATATTTTTCGCGGCGCCCATCAGGTTGTTCCAATGTCTAAAGCAGCGCGTCAGGATCCTGCTCCACTGGTGGCTTCAATCAGGCAGCCCGTTATCATTGATACCGCCATGCTTTTCCGATACTCGGCCATTACCTTCAATGCACATCGAATACATTTCGATTTGCCATACACGACGCAGACCGAAGGCTACTGCGGCTTGCTGATCAACGGCGCCCTGCCTGCCTTGTTGCTTCTTGAGATGGCGCGTGAAAAAATGACAGCGCCACCCGCATTGATGACAGGCCGAAACATGCGCCCCCTCTATTGCGGCGAAAAAATGGACTTATGCGCCGCGCAACAGTCGGATGGCTGGCGTTTATGGGCAGAAAATGACAAGGGGCAGACTGCGCTGATCGTTCAATTGAAATAGCCAGCTTGGGTCAACAGGCGTGTTTGCAATACAGAGCAGCGCCAAACACAAACCATCACGCCGCTTATCAGAACCGAACCGACATCAGATCACCTGGCAATCTGGCCTCCGCCGGCTCAGGGGCTGACCTTGATTATCTAAAATGTATCGCGTTATTCGTTAAAGTCCAACCTGGCGGAATCGTTATCACGCTTGTGAATCGACAATCATGTCCGGAGGGATAAACGCCATCACCGGCCCAGGCTGCGAGTCCAGTCGCTCAATGTCCACTTTAGCCAATTGCCCGCTGCACCCTTGCGACAGTGAGGACGTAGGTAAATCTGCCGTTAATACATTGGGATTGCCATGGCGGCATTCGGGCCTCTCGGCGCACGGATCAATAGGGTCATACCAGGCGCCGGTGGGCAGCTGCACAACGCCGGGCATCAAGTCGTCCGACAGGCGGGCGGCGGCATGACAACTGCCATGTTCGTTATACAAACGGATGAGATCCCCATCTGAAATGCCGCGCGCGTCAGCGTCCACAGGGTTGATGGAACACACTTCACGCCCATGGATTTTATGCGAAGCGCTATATTTTCCGTAATCCAGCTGGCTGTGCAGCCGGGTACTCGGCTGGTTGGCAATCAGCCACAGGGGAAATCGCTCTGTAGGTATTACCTTTTTAGGTAACCATGTCGGATGGCCCGGACAGTCCGGATAATGAAAACTCGCGATTTGGTCTGAGACAATCTCGATCTTGCCGCTGGGGGTTTGCAGCGGATGTGTGGCCGGATCCTGGCGAAAGCGTCTTAATATGCTATCGTTGTCTGGCGTTTTTTGCAGCTCTAGCCGCCCCTTGTCCCAGAATTCATCGAAATCCGGCAATATCTGCGTCCTCGCCTGATTGTCTTTCTGCGTTTCGCTGTATATCCAGCGCAACCAGTCCATGGTGCCGCGCCCTTCGGTGAAGGCCTGTTCGCGATCCAGCCGTTTCGCAAGTGCCGCAAAAATCTCGTAGTCGTCCTTCGCTTGGGCAAAGGAAGGCACGACGCGCTTCATGGCGATGAGCATGGCATCGGTCTTGGTTACCCCCAGATCATCGCGCTCCAGCGTCATGGTGCTGGGCAGTACGATATCGGCATGCCTTGCGGTAGACGTCCACCCTATTTCATGCACAATAATCGTTTCGGGACGTCTGAACGCATCACGCAATTTGGCAAGCTGTTGATGATGATGAAAAGGATTGCCGCCGGCCCAGTAAATCAGCTTGATGTCGGGATAGTGATAGACCGCGCCGTTATAGTCAAACGCCTTGCCTGGATTGAGCAGCATATCGCTTATCCGTGCTACCGGAATGAATGCTTTGACCGGATTGTGGCCTTGCGGCAGCGAGGCAAATCGCAATTGATTATCGATTTTTCCATAATGCGCAACCGTACCCAATGCGTAGCTATAGCCGCCGCCCGGCAAGCCTATCTGCCCAAGGGCAGCGGCCAGCACCAGCCCCATCCAAACGGGTTGTTCACCATGTTCGGCGCGCTGCAACGAATGGGACACGGTCACAAGCACCCGACCTTTTGTCAGCCGGCAAGCCAGTGCGCGAATCGTGCCTGCGTTGACGCCGGTAATGGTTTCTGCCCACTCCGGGCTCTTGGGTTGCTGGTCATTCCTGCCCAGCACATAGTCCTGGAATTGATCCCATCCGACGCAATAGCGTGCCAGAAACGACGCATCGTGCTGTTCCGTGACGATCAGCTCATGCACCAGCGCCAGCATCAGCGCCACGTCTGTACCGGGGCGTATTGGCACCCATTGCGCATTGATTTGCTCGGGCAGATCGCAGCGCAACGGGCTGACATTGATGAAATGGCAGCCTCTGCGACTGGCCGTCTGCATGGACGACGGTTCAATATGATGGGTAATGCCGCCACTGGCCACCATGCTGTTTTTGAGCGCCATTCCGCCGAACGAGATGACGCAATCGGTATATTGCTCCACTTGTGCCCAGGTAACGCCACGACGCGTCGCATCATCATAAGCGCCGACGATATGCGGGAAAAGCACCGTAGCGGCGCCCGCGCTGTATGAATTGACCGAGCGGACATACCCTCCTGTACAGATATTGAGAAATCGATGGACCTGGCTTTGGGCGTGATGAAAGCGCCCGGCGCTGGACCAGCCATAGGATCCACCGAAGATCTGCCCGGGTCCGTATGTCTGGGTAACCCGGCGCAGCTCCGCGGCAATCAGGTCCAATGCGCGCTCCCAACTGACGGCGACAAAACGGTCGTTGTTGCGGTCTGCTCCGCCTGTCGGGCCATTTTCCAGCCACCCTTTGCGCACCATCGGTTGCGTAATACGCGCTGAATGGTCAAGCGTATCTGTAAAGTTCCCCAGCATGGGGCTGGGATTGGGGTCGCCTTCGTAGGGGCGGACATCCAGCCCTTCTTCGCCTGGGCTGGCATAAAAGGCGCCCCAGTGTGAACTATGCAGAACAGAATTTTTTCCAGCCATTGTCTCTCTCAGATAGATTTCAACGTTAATGCGTACGTACGACGCCTGCATTGCCTTCCGGATGTGCAGTAGTCCAGGTGGGCCGATGCT
>DATGQC010000407.1:0-6376 GCA_035304425.1 Advenella sp. | reverse complement strand
GATTGCCAGATTGAACCGTCATTGGCCACGGTGACTAACACAACACCGCCAGCATTCAGGGGGGACGTTGCGATTTGTACGGCTTTTCTCATCATGTCGAATCCATTGTGAGGGTTGACTTATCATTATGCCCCGATAGGGCCGGCTTCATACAATAAAGCCGATGAATGCAAATACGATTTTGCATAAAAGACCAATACCTGACATAAGAAGAAAACTGCCAGTCAAGCCCCTTGATTACCTGAAAGATGACGACCCAAGACGATCGATTATGCCTCATCAGTTAGTGCGGGCACAGCTGCGTCCCCATTTTTCATTACCTTGTCCATTCAAATCATGATACCGAAGAACAGGGCTGAAACGGACGTCCTGGAAATATATCCGTCGCGACACGCAATTTGAGCCGGATGACCTGAAGCTGACCGCCGCCAGCCGTTGCGCCAAGGGCTCAATATCATTGGCCACCGGGGCCAGGCCGCCGCCTTTCTGGAGCAGATAGGCCAGGTTCGCTGACTTAGCCGTTATAATCTGCGGATCGATCACTTAAATGAAAGCAATCTGAGCGTCCTTCGTCCCCCGGCAAAAAGCCCCACAGCGGGGCGCGATGCAACGGTAATAAATGGCGCCTGGTGCAAACCCATGTCTCAAGCTCGTTCATTGTCAACATTTTTCACTAAACCGGTAAACCTGGCGCTGTATAGTGTCCGGGTTTGCATTCTGCGCACCTATCCAGCATGGAACTGATCATTCCGGGGGCGCTTCCCCCGCATTCCGTGGCTGAAGAAACCGCCGCTCACGTTGGAAAAAACGCGACGCTGTTGCGGCGCCTGTTCGAATACGGCATCCCGCATATTCACCTGGCCGATCCGGACCAGACCGGCTGTACACCTTACGAAGCCTGGCTGGTGCAACATTATCAATTTGCGCCCTCGCCCGGCCAGGCGCCCTGCGCAGCGCTGGCCCCAATCCTGGCACCTGACGCTGCGGCAGAGACCCCTCTGTGGCTGTTTCAGCTTGCGCATTTTGGCCTGAGCAATAGCGGCGCACATATGCTTACCGCAGACGACATCGCTGTGACCGAACAGGAAAGCCTGGCGCTTTACAAAAATGCGGTCGATATATTTACCGATACGCCGTTTGCCCTGACCGGCCACACCCCGGCGGGCTGGACTGTCGCTGTACCGGATGGCCTGCGCTTGCCTTCATGCAGCCCGGCGCTGATCGCCAGCGCCGATCTGGCGCATGTCTGGCCCCAGGAAGATGCCTTTAAACCCCTGCGCCGCCTGCTTAGCGAACTGCAGATCGCATGGCATCACCATCCTGTTAATGAGGCGCGACGCGACCGGCAAATGCCGCTGATCAATGGCGGCTGGCTGTTTGGCGGCGCCGCACCGGTACAATTGGCAGCACCGGCAGCGGCAATGCCGATCGTCATACGCGATCTGGAAGCGGCCCATCGTCAGCGCCAATGGGGGCACTGGCTGGCACTGCTGCCGACGGTGGAACAGACGCTCGCACGTGAACTGGCGGCTGCCCTCAAACCGCAATCCCGCGGCAATCCGGTTGCCAGGCCGGTCAGCCTGACCCTGACCGGAGATGATCGATGGGTCACGCTCACCCTGAAACCCGCGCCGGCGCTGTTCAAATGGCTGCCGGCTAAACGCAAGCAATGGAAGCAATGGTGGTCTCAGTAAAAATTACAGCTCGTCCGGTGAATCCGGACTATGAAAAACAATTACAGGCCAGTGGCGTTCATACGCTACTGGCCCGTCTGTGGGCCGCGCGCGGCGTAGCCTCGTCCGAACAAACGCGCCTGTCATGGGCCGATCTGATCAACCCGTCTGAACTCAATCAGGCCGACCAGGCTGCAAGCATTCTTGCCGACGCCATCGCCGCCCGACAAAAGCTGTTGATTATTGCCGATTACGACTGTGACGGCGCCACCGCATGCGCCGTCGCCCTGCGTGGCTTGCGTGCATTTGGCGCCGATGTGGATTTCCTGGTGCCGAACCGCTTCGAAACCGGCTATGGCCTGTCACCCGCTGTGGTTGAGCTGGCTTGCCAGCACCCTGCCGGCAAGCCAGATATGCTGATCACGGTAGACAATGGCATTGCCAGTATCGAAGGCGTGCAGGCCGCGAACGACCTGGGCATGCAGGTGCTGGTCACTGACCACCACTTGCCAGGAGAGGCGCTGCCCGACGCGGTCGCGATTGTGAACCCCAACCATCCCGAGTGCCAGTTTCCTTCCAAGAATCTGGCTGGCGTAGGGGTGATCTTTTATGTCCTGCTGGCGCTGCGCGCGGAATTTCGCCGTCGCGGCTGGGTTGACGCCAAAGCCGGTCCGCGGCTTGATGCGCTGGCTGATCTGGTCGCGCTGGGAACCGTGGCCGATGTGGTCAGGCTGGATGCCAACAACCGCCTGCTGGTGTCACAGGGATTGAGAAAAATTCGTAATAACCAATTGCAGCCCGGCCTCAAAGCCCTGTTCCTGGTCGCCAGTTGCGATAACCGGGAAGCCACGGCGCTGGATCTCGGTTTTCGCATCGGTCCGCGGATCAACGCGGCCGGCCGCCTGGCCGATATGAGCATCGGCATCCGCTGCCTCACCACCGATGACGAGGCGGAAGCGCTGGCGCTGGCCCGCGAGCTCGATACCATGAACCACCGGCGTCGAACCATTGAACAGGATATGAGCGAGCAGGCCCAGGCCAGCCTGGAAGCGCCTGAAAAAGCCCGCAACGCCACTGTCTGCGTTTTTCACCCAGACTGGCACCAGGGCGTAGTAGGAATTGTTGCATCACGACTGAAAGAAAAATTCTGGAAGCCGACGCTGGCCTTCGCTCCCGGGGACCCCGGCGAATTGCGCGGTTCGGGCCGGTCGGTGCCCGATGTGCATTTGCGCGATGTCCTGGATCTTGTCTCCAAAACGCATACCGGCATGATCCTCAAATTCGGCGGCCACGCCATGGCCGCCGGGCTGACTCTGCGCGAAGAGGCTTTCGCCGAATTCGAAGAGGCATTTGACCTGGCTGTACGCCGCATCAGCGGTAAAGACAGCTTTGAGCCGCTGATCGAGACCGACGGGTCGCTGGATCCCCTTTTCACGACAGCAGAGGTGGCCGGCATGCTGCACCAGCACGTATGGGGCGCAGGCTTCCCGCCGCCGCTATTTCGGGATACATTCAGGGTGCTCAATCAGCGCCTGCTTAAGGAAAAACACTTAAAATTGCGCCTGGAACGCATGAACCAGCAGTACGATGCGATCTGGTTCAATCATGCCGAAGCGTTACCGGAATACACCGATCTTATTTATGAAATTGCGCCCAACGCCTGGAACGGCGTTGTAAATGTACAACTCATGGTGCGTCATGCCGAACCTGCGGCCTTCTAGATGCAGCATGGCGACGCGCCATTTATTACGATCGCTATCAGGCAGACCGTTTTCGAGTATTCTTGTTACAACGTTTACCGCCACGACAAGGCATGCGGCCGTCAATTTGTTACGCTGCCTCTTTATTTTCAGAAAAATACTTATGAAATTTACCAGCGCCCTTTTGTTTGCCCTCCTGGCTTTGACCGCCTGTACCACGACCGGCACACCTGGACAACATATCGACGGCGTTGTCGGCACAGTCGGGGGCGCCTTTGGCAACGTGTCCGGCCAGCAACCGGCACGCTGATTGCTGCAACACCAATTTTAAAATCGCGCATAGGAGCGCTGGGCAAGTTTTGCGACCAAATATCGGCATTCGGCCAGCTACTGCGCGCCGGTGCGCTAAAATAAAGGGTTAAGCAAAATTACTCAGCAAGGGAATAACACGCATGGAAGCAGAACGTCAAAACCAACTCGCCGCCCGTCTTGAAGACTACGCTGAGCGCGAGGACGCGCTTCGGAGGTATCTTTGACGTCGAATCCAAATCGGAAAGACTGCAGGTAGTCAATCTGGAGCTGGAGAATCCAGACGTCTGGAATGAACCCGAGAAAGCCCAGGAACTGGGGCGGGAAAAAAAGACGCTGGAAAATGTCGTCCTTGTCCTGGATGAACTCCGGCAAAACATCCGCGATACGCAGGAACTGTTTGAACTGGCCAGTGCCGACGACGACGATGCAACACTACTTGCCATCGAAGAGGATGCCGACGGATTCGGCAAGATCATCGACGGCTTCGAATTTCGCCGCATGTTCTCCAACCCCGCCGACCCTCTCAATTGCTTTGTCGACATCCAGGCCGGCGCCGGTGGCACCGAGGCCCAGGACTGGGCCTCCATGCTGTTGCGCCAGTACCTCAGATATTGCGAACGCAAGGACTTCAAAACCGAAGTACTGGAAGAGTCCGATGGCGACGTCGCCGGCATCAAATCGGCGACCATCAAGGTGGAAGGCGAATACGCCTTCGGCTATCTGCGCACGGAAAGCGGTGTGCACCGGCTGGTGCGCAAAAGCCCGTTCGATTCCTCCAATGGCCGTCACACGTCATTTGCCAGCGTTTACGTCTACCCCGAAATCGATGACTCCATCGAGATTGAAATAAACCCGGCGGATTTGCGGGTCGATACTTATCGCGCCAGCGGCGCCGGCGGCCAGCATATCAACAAAACCGACTCTGCAGTGCGGATTACCCATGCGCCGACTGGCATTGTTGTACAGTGCCAGAATGACCGTTCGCAACATCGCAACCGGGCTGAAGCCATGTCCATGCTGCGCTCCAAACTGTATGAGCTGGAAATGCGCAACCGGCTGGCTGAGCAGCAGAAACTGGAAGACGCCAAGACCGAAGTGGGCTGGGGCCACCAGATCCGCTCGTATGTGCTGGATAACAGTCGCATCAAGGATCTGCGGACCAACGTTGAAATATCCAATACCCAGAAGGTGCTGGACGGCGATCTGGACCCGTTTATCGAAGCCAGCTTGAAACAGGGAGTCTGACATGAGTGGTGGAACCATCGCTATCGTTACTGGCGCGTCGCGCGGGCTCGGTGCGGCGCTGGCCCGCAACCTGGCGGGCAGCGCGCGGCAACTCATTACCGTATCACGCAACAGCGACGCACAAACGCAGCAACTGGCCGAAGCATCCGGCTGCCGGCATGTCCATTATGGGCATGACCTGTCCGATGTGCAGCATATTGAAGCGGCGGCATTGGGCATCTTCGCGCAGTTGGATCAGACAGCAGACCAGTATCTGCTTATCAACAACGCCGGGTCGCTGGGACCGGTCGCCCAGTACGACGCGCTCAAAGACGCTCATGCCATTTCCAGCACATTCAATCTGAATGTGACCAGTGCCATGTTGCTGACCACAGCCCTGCTGCGCGCCACCCAGGCGCTGGGCGCCGACGTCCGGGTTGTCAATATCTCGTCGGGTGCCGGACGTTCTCCCACCGCTGGCTGGGGCGTGTACTGCGCCACCAAGGCTGCGCTGGACATGTATACGCGCGTCGCCCGCCTTGAAGCGCCCCATGCCAGGCTGGTATCGCTGGCCCCGGGCGTCATCGACACCAGTATGCAGGAGACGATCCGGTCCAGCAACGCGAACGATTTCCCCGATCTGCCACGCTTTAACACACTGAATGAAACAGGGGCATTGCTCAGCCCCGAGGCAGTCGCAGAGAATATTATCCGGTATATCAACAGCGAGCACTTTGCCAGCAAAGAACTTGATGATATACGCCAGTACAGCCAGTAACCAGGCAATAGCGGCGGCGTTGCTCCAGCTGAGCGGCGCGCCGCAATGTTGTAACCCATTCACCCTGGTATGTCTCATGTGCCTGACATGCCAAGCTAAACATCCGCAAACCCTATGAACGATATTCAGAAAGACACGCCCGTTACCGAAGTCGACGAAAACAAACTCATCGCCGAAAGACGAGGAAAACTGTCGCGCCTGCGCTCGGCAGGCGTGGCTTATCCCAACAGCTTCAAGCCTGAACATAAAGCGCAGGCACTGCACGAGCAGTTTGGCCAGTCCGATAAAGAAACGCTGGATCCGCAGGCTCATCCAGCCCGGGTTGCCGGCCGGATGATGCTCAAGCGCGTCATGGGCAAAGCCAGCTTTGCCACCATCCAGGACGGCAGCGGCCGCATCCAGATCTATCTGGAACGCGGCACATTGGGCGAAGACACCTACGCCGCATTCAAGCAATGGGACATCGGCGACATCATCGCCATCGAAGGGTCGGTCTTCAAAACCAACAAAGGCGAACTCTCGGTGCACGCCGCCACCGCACGCCTGCTCTCCAAGTCGCTGCGCCCACTGCCCGACAAATTCCATGGCGTGGCCGACCAGGAACTGCGTTACCGCCAGCGCTACGTCGACTTGATCATGACCGAAAGCACGCGCCGCACCTTCGAGGCGCGCAGCAAGGCCATCGGCAG
>DATGQC010000406.1:0-5951 GCA_035304425.1 Advenella sp. | reverse complement strand
TTCCCTGACGTGTATGTCATTATGTCTTCTGAACAAAACGTATTGAACAAGCAGGGCTTTCTGGTTACATCAACCGATGCCGTGCTCAACTGGGTGAAAACCGGCTCCATGTGGCCTGTCACTTTCGGTCTGGCCTGTTGTGCGGTCGAAATGATGCATGCCGGTGCGTCGCGCTATGACCTGGACCAGTTTGGTATCATTTTCCGGCCCAGCCCCCGGCAGTCCGATGTGATGATTGTGGCCGGCACCCTATGCAATAAAATGGCGCCGCCGCTGCGCAAGGTGTATGACCAGATGGCAGAGCCTCGCTGGGTGGTTTCCATGGGCTCCTGTGCCAACGGTGGTGGGTATTATCACTATTCGTATTCCGTCGTACGCGGCTGTGATCGCATCGTTCCGGTCGATATCTACGTGCCGGGCTGTCCGCCTACGGCAGAGGCCCTGGTATATGGCCTGCTGCAGTTGCAGAACAAGATTCGTCGTACCAATACCATCGCACGCGAAGCGTAACCGGCCGTCGGCCGCACCCCTTATTGTAAAGCGTCAATGTTATGACCCGTTTAGAAACCTTGGAACAAGCCCTGCGCGCACAGTTCGGCGACAAAGAGTCGTTCGTTCTGACCAGCGCTTATGGCGAGCTTAACCTGGAAGTACCAGCCGAAAAATGGATAGAAACCTGTCGGTTTCTGCGTGATGACGCCGCGTTGCGCTTTGAGTCCTGTATCGACTTATGCGGCGTGGATTATCTGACTTACGGTCAGCCTGGCGTGCATGCCACCCACACATTTCCTTCCCGCTTTGCCGTTGTCGTGCAACTGCTGTCGCTGACGCATAACTGGCGTTTGCGGGTGCGGACCTGGGTGCCGAATAATGATTTTCCGGTCGTGGCTTCGCTGATCGATGTCTGGCCTGCCGTCAACTGGTTTGAACGTGAGGCATTCGATCTTTACGGTATTGTCTTTGAAGGCCATCCCGATCTGCGTCGCATCCTGACCGACTATGGTTTCATCGGGCATCCGTTCCGCAAGGATTTTCCACTGTCCGGCTATGTGGAAATGCGTTACGACGAAGCTTCACAGCGCGTGATTTATCAGCCCGTAACCATCGAGCCGCGCGAAATTACCCCACGCGTGATCCGCGAGGAAGGCTACGGAGTAGGACGTTAATATGGCAGAAATCAAAAACTACACGCTTAACTTCGGTCCCCAGCACCCGGCTGCGCACGGCGTGCTGCGTCTTATCCTGGAGCTAAGCGGCGAGGTTATCCAGCGCGCCGATCCCCATATCGGCCTGCTGCATCGCGCCACTGAAAAACTGGCCGAACATAAAACCTATTTGCAGGCGCTGCCCTACATGGATCGTCTTGATTACGTATCCATGATGTGCAACGAGCATGCTTATGTCATGGCCATCGAGAAACTGCTGGGTATCGAAGTGCCGCTGCGCGCCCAATACATCCGCGTCATGTTCGACGAAATCACCCGCCTGCTGAACCACCTCATGAGTGTTGGTACGCACGGGCTCGATGTGGGCGCCATGGCCGCCATGCTGTATGCTTTCCGTGAACGTGAAGATCTTATGGATTGCTACGAGGCGGTTTCGGGTGCACGTATGCACGCGGCATACTATCGTCCGGGCGGAGTCTATCGCGATCTGCCCGACAGCATGCCGCAGCACAAGATGGATTCAAAATACCGCAGCAAGCGCGAAATCAAACAGTTCAACGAAGCCCGTGAAGGCTCGCTGCTGGATTTCATTGAAGCCTTTACCGAGCGGTTCCCCAAATGCGTCGATGAGTATGAAACATTGCTCACCGATAACCGCATCTGGAAACAGCGTCTGGTCGGTATTGGGGTGGTTGATCCTGACCGCGCCATGGCGCTGGGCTTCACCGGCCCGATGCTGCGCGGGTCCGGCATAAGCTGGGACTTGCGTCGCATGCAACCCTACGAGGTGTACGATCGCCTGGAATTTGATATTCCGGTGGGAACCAATGGCGACTGCTATGACCGTTATCTGGTGCGCATTGCCGAGATGCGGGAAAGTAATCGCATTATTTCGCAGTGCGTGCACTGGCTGCGTAACAACCCCGGCCCGGTTATCAATGATAACCACAAGATTACACCGCCCAAGCGGACCAGCATGAAGTCCAATATGGAAGAGCTGATCCACCACTTCAAACTGTTTACCGAAGGTTTCCCGGTACCCGCAGGCGAAGTGTACTCTGCAGTTGAACACCCGAAAGGCGAGTTCGGTATTTACCTGGTGTCAGACGGCGCGAACAAACCGTATCGCCTGAAGATTCGTCCGCCAGGCTTTGTACACCTGCAATCACTGGACGAAATGTCCCGCGGCCATATGCTGGCCGATGCTGTCACGATTATCGGAACTCAGGATATCGTGTTTGGTGAAATTGACCGCTGATCGCAGCGGATTACTGGATTAAAAAATGTTGCTTTCTCAACAGGCGTATACAAGGATAGACAAAGAGCTGGCCAAATATCCGGCCGACCAGCGTCAGTCCGCCATTATGTCAGCCCTGCGCATCGCGCAGGTGGAAAAAGGCTGGGTGTCGGCAGAGATCATTGCCGATGTGGCACGCTATATCGGCGTCGAGCCGATCGCGGTCCAGGAGGTCGCCACCTTTTACAACATGTTCAACACCAAGCCCGTTGGCCGGTTCAAGATCAGTGTCTGCACCAATCTGCCCTGTGCCTTGCGCGACGGTGAGAAAACCGCCGACTATCTGAAGCAGAAGCTGGGTATCGAGCTGGGTGAAACCACCAGCGATGGCCTGTTCACTCTGCAGGAAGGCGAGTGCATGGGCGCTTGCGGCGACTCGCCCGTTCTTATTGTGAACAACCACCATATGTGTGTACGTATGTCGACCGAAAAAATCGATGCCATGCTGGCTGAGCTTGCCCAACAGGGAGACGCCGCATGAGTGTGATTCTGAGCAAATATTCACAGGGACTCAATGCCAATCCTGCCGGCGATCTGAACGCGTCCATGGCGTTGCACGGACGCCATATTCAGCCGCAAATCATGGCCGATCTTAACGGCGAGAACTGGCGTCTTGAAGATTACGTCAAACGCGGCGGCTACGAAGCCTTGCGCAAGATTCTGACGACCGGCATGACCCAGGAAGAGGTCATCGCCGAAGTCAAGGCCTCAGGGTTGCGAGGCCGCGGCGGCGCCGGGTTCCCCACGGGCCTGAAGTGGAGCTTCATGCCTCGCAATTTTCCCGGACAGAAATACCTGGTCTGCAATTCCGATGAAGGCGAACCGGGTACGTTCAAGGATCGCGATATCCTGCGTTCCAATCCGCATATCGTCATCGAAGGCATGGCCATTGCCGCCTATGCCATGGGTATCACGGTGGGCTACAACTATATCCACGGCGAGATCTTCGAGGTGTACGAACGCTTTGAAGAGGCGCTGGAAGAAGCACGCGCTGCAGGCTTTCTGGGCGATAAGATCCTGGGTTCCGAATTTTCTTTCCAGCTGCATGCGCATCATGGTTATGGTGCGTATATTTGCGGTGAAGAAACGGCCTTGCTGGAGTCCCTTGAAGGCAAGAAAGGGCAGCCGCGCTTCAAACCGCCGTTTCCGGCCAGCTTCGGCCTGTATGGCAAGCCCACGACCATCAACAACACTGAAACCTTTGCGGCGGTTCCCTGGATCATCCGCAACGGCGGTCAGCAATACCTGGACATCGGGCTGCCCAATAACGGTGGCACGAAACTGTTTTCCATCACCGGCGACGTCGAGCGTCCCGGCAACTACGAAATTCCACTGGGTACGCCTTTTTCCAAACTGCTGGAACTGGCGGGCGGTATGCGCGATGGCCGCAAGCTGAAGGCGGTCATTCCAGGCGGCTCCAGCGCGCCCGTGTTGCCAGCCGATATCATGATGAACACCACCATGGATTACGATGCCATCGCCAAGGCCGGCTCGATGCTGGGGTCTGGCGCGGTCATTGTCATGGACGAAACCCGCTGCATGGTCAAATCGTTGCTGCGTCTGTCTTATTTTTATTTTGAAGAAAGCTGCGGGCAATGTACGCCGTGCCGGGAAGGAACCGGCTGGCTCTATCGCATGGTCAACCGCATTGAACACGGGCAGGGGCGTCAGGAAGACCTGGATCTGCTCGATACCATTGCCGGCAATATCATGGGTCGCACCATCTGTGCCCTGGGCGACGCGGCGGCGATGCCGGTCCGTGGATTTTTGAAGCATTATCGCGATGAATTCGCATACCACATTGAGCATAAGCAATGTGTGGTTCCTCAATATCTGTAGGTCAAAGCATGGTTGAACTTACCATAGACGGAAAACCCGTATCAGTGCCTGAAGGCAGCATGGTGATGCATGCCGCCAGCGAATTGGGTCTGTACGTTCCGCATTTCTGTTATCACAAGAAGCTGTCCATTGCGGCCAACTGTCGTATGTGTCTGGTTGAAGTCGAAAAGGCGCCCAAGGCGCTGCCGGCATGTGCAACGCCTGTAACGCAGGGCATGGTGGTGCACACCTGCTCGGCCAAGGCTGTTGCTGCACAAAAAAGCGTCATGGAGTTTCTGCTGATCAACCATCCGCTCGATTGCCCGATCTGCGATCAGGGCGGCGAATGTCAGTTGCAGGATCTGGCCGTGGGTTACGGCAGCGACGAATCGCGCTACCGTGAAGAGAAACGAGTGGTTTTCCACAAGGATGTCGGCCCGCTGGTGTCCGCTGAGGAAATGACCCGTTGCATTCACTGCACCCGTTGTGTCCGGTTCGGCCAGGAAGTGGCGGGCGTCATGGAACTGGGCATGCTCAATCGAGGCGAACATTCAGAGATCCAGACCTTCGTTGGCAATGCCATCGAATCCGAATTGTCCGGCAACATGATTGATTTGTGCCCGGTTGGCGCGCTTACCTCCAAACCGTTCCGTTATACCGCACGTACCTGGGAGCTGGCCCGCCGCCGTTCGATCAGCGCGCACGACAGTGTCGGCGCCAATCTGGTGGTGCAGGTCAAGGGTGACCGGGTGATGCGCGTGGTGCCTTTCGAGAACGAAGAGATCAATGAATGCTGGATCAGCGACAAGGATCGCTGGTCTTACGAAGGCCTTAACGTTGAAGACCGTCTGCAAACCCCCATGATCAAGGGGGATGATGGCGTATGGCGCGAGGCCTCCTGGAATGAGGCGCTTACCGCGGCCGCCCAGGTACTGGAGCGGATCAATCAAACGCACGGTGATGGCCAGATCGGCGCGCTTGCCACAGAATACTCTACAGTCGAAGAACTGGCCTTGCTGGCACGCCTGACGCGTGGTCTGGGTTCGCAGCATATTGATTTTCGTCTGCGCCAGACCGATGCCGGGTTCGAGCATGCGCTGCAGGGCGCTCCCTGGCTGGGCATGCCCATTGCAGAGCTCAATACACTGGATCGTGTGCTTGTTATCGGTTCAGTGCTGCGTAAAGATCATCCGCTGTTTGCGCAGCGTTTGCGCCAGGCAGCCAAACACGGCACCCAGATCGTTATCATCGATACGACCGGCGAGGATCCGCTGATCCCGACGGCAAAACGGGTTACCGTTGCCCCGGATCAGCTGCTCAATTTAGTGGCTCAGGTGGCCGCTGCCGGTCAGGCCGCCGAGCAGGGCGCGCAACCGTCTGGCGACCAGGATTTGGCCGCCGCCGACATTGCGGCCATTCTGGCGGGCGGCAGCAAGTGCGCCGTGTTTCTGGGTAATATGGCCGTGGCCTCGCCACAAGCCACCCAACTGGCTGTCCAGGCCCAGGCTATCGCTCAGCGGGCCAACGGCACGCTGGGTTTCCTGACCGCAGGCGCCAATACGGTCGGCGGCTATCTTGCCGGCGCCGTGGCGACCGAAGATGGAATGAATGTGGTCAAAATGATGCAGAATCCGCTCAAGGCGTATCTGGTTCTGCATGCTGAGCCTGCG
>DATGQC010000405.1:0-9767 GCA_035304425.1 Advenella sp. | reverse complement strand
TTGTCTCCCTTCTGGGCCAGGCAGGTACCGGTAAAACCTTGCTGGCACTTGCCTGCGGGCTGACACAAGTGCTGGAAACCAAACGCTACACCGAAATCATCATGACCCGGGTCACCGTGCCGGTGGGTGAAGACATCGGATTCCTGCCCGGCACCGAAGAAGAAAAAATGCAACCCTGGATGGGGGCGCTTGAAGACAATCTGGAATTTCTCAATACCGGCGCCAAGAATGATGGCTCATCCGGAGAATGGGACCGCAGCGCCAGCAAGGAAGTGGTCAAATCGCATATCAAGATCAAGTCGCTTAACTTTATGCGCGGGCGCACTTTCCTGAACAAATACCTGATTATCGATGAAGCGCAGAACCTGACGCCCAAGCAGATGAAAACACTGATCACCCGGGCCGGGCCGGGCACCAAGATCATTTGCCTTGGCAACATCGCGCAAATTGATACGCCCTACCTGACCGAAGGCAGTTCCGGGCTGACCTATGTCGTGGACCGCTTCAAGGGCTGGCCGCATTCCGGGCATATTACCTTGCAAAAAGGCGAACGTTCCCGTCTGGCCGACTATGCCGGAGACGCGCTGTAAGCTGATGGGCCGGTTGTAGCGGAAGGTTCAGGCGGGTGACGCCCTCTAACAAAGGGAGTCGCCCGCCTTTTCTGTTTTTCGGCAAAAAGAATACATGACCTGCGGTTCAAGGTGATTTTACCTAATGTCCATGACATGGCGACATACGCGATCAGGAAAGCCGCCGCTGAATCCCGCGCATCATCCCATCAGCCAGTCATGCCGGGCGCTGCGGGCAATCGGCCCGGCATCGGGTCGTACATCCGCAGCGCCGTAAAACGCAAGGTATGCTGATCACTTACAGCCGCTGCGCGCGCCGCCCTGGCTGCATCCGGCGCAGGATTGAGTACAATAGCCGCACTATTCAATCCTTAACGTAGATCCGCGCAATGTCCCAGTCCCTGCTTCGTTTCCTGAAAATCGACCGTTTCACCCTGTTGTTGATCGTCGCGGTTGTTCTTGCGTCCGTATTGCCCGCGCATGGCCGGGGCATGCCTATCGCCGAGATGGTCACCAACCTGGCCATTGCGCTGCTATTCTTTCTGCATGGCTCACGCCTGTCGCGCCAGGCAATTATTGCCGGCGCCACCCACTGGCGGCTGCATCTGGTGATTTTTTCCTGCACGTTCATCCTGTTTCCCTTGTTGGGCGTCGTTCTGCGTCCGGTGCTCGAACCCATGCTGACCCCGGACCTGTACAAGGGCGTTCTCTATTTATGCGTACTGCCCGCCACCGTGCAATCGGCCATCGCGTTTACCTCGATCGCCCGCGGCAACATTCCTGCGGCCGTATGCAGCGCATCGTCGTCCAGCATATTGGGCATCTTCATTACGCCCATGCTGGTCAATCTGCTGATTGCCGATAGCAACGCCACAGCAGACCCGCACCAGGCACTGCAAGCCATTTGGCAAATCACCCTGCAGCTGCTGGTGCCTTTTGCACTGGGACATTTCAGCCGCCCATGGACCTCGGGGTTTATCGGCCGTCATGGTTCCCTCATGAAGTTTGTCGATCAGGGCTCCATTCTGCTGGTGGTCTATGTCGCATTTTCCGAAGCCGTGAATGAAGGGCTCTGGCATGAAACACCCATAGGCGCGCTGATTGCAGTTGTGATTGCCAGCATTTTGCTGCTGGCCGTTGTATTGCTTCTGACATCGCTGATCGGTCGCCTGATGGGCTTTTCTCTCGAAGACCGTATCACACTTGTATTTTGTGGATCAAAAAAGAGTCTGGCCAGCGGCCTGCCCATGGCGCAGGTGCTGTTTGCTGGTCAGGCGGTCGGCGCGATTATTCTGCCCCTGATGATTTTCCATCAGATCCAGCTGATGGTATGCGCGGTCATTGCGGCCAGACTGAGCAAACGGCCGGAAGAGATTCCCGTGGATGAGGATGACGAGGTTTTGCTCAAAAAACCGACATAACAAAAGGCATGATGCCAATCCCTGGCGCATAACCCATAGCCCATAACGCAAAGCGTATGCAACAGAGAAAAAAGCAAAGGGGCAGGGCCGGCAATATGCAGGCCCTGCCCCTTTGGCTTTTCTATTCTGCGATAAAACTGTCGCCCGGACCGGCGTAATTCATAAATTTGGTAAATTCGCCAGCGAAGGTCAATCGAACCGTACCAATGGGACCCGCGCGCTGCTTGCCGATAATGACTTCGGCAGAGCCTTTATCCTGACTGTCGGGGTGGTATACCTCATCGCGATAGATAAACAGAATCAAGTCGGCATCCTGCTCAATCGCCCCCGATTCGCGCAGGTCGCTCATGATGGGCCGCTTGTTGGTGCGCTGCTCCAGACCTCGATTCAACTGCGACAGCGCAATGACAGGACACTCCATTTCCTTGGCCAGGGTTTTAAGCGAACGGCTGATCTCAGAAATTTCAGCCGTCCGGTTATCGTTTTTGGACAGGGCATTGCCCGACATCAACTGTAAATAGTCAACCACAATCAGGCCCAGCTTGCCGCACTTGCGCTTTAACCGACGCGCGCGCGAGCGCAGCACCAGCGGACTCAGCGCCGGGGTCTCGTCAATATAGATCTGCGCCTCCTGCAACAATTGCATGGCGTGCGTCAGCTTGGGCCAGTCTTCATCCAGCAACCGGCCGGTACGCATGCGCTGCTGATCCAGCTTGCCGATGGAGCCGATCATCCGTGCCGCCAGCTGCGTGGCTTCCATCTCCATGGAAAATACCGCGACAGGCAAGCCTTCGTCGATCGCCACGTGTTCGGCTATATTCATTGAAAACGACGTTTTACCCATGGCCGGCCGGCCAGCCACAATCACCAGCTGCCCCGGATGCAAACCCGTGGTTTTGCGATCAAGATCGACAAAGCCGGTGGGAATGCCGGAGACATCGCCATGATTGCCTTCACCCAACTCTTCGATCCGCTTCAGGACATCAACCAGCAGGTCCCCGACTTCCTTGAACTCACTGCCCGACGATGACCCTTCAGACACTTGCAAGATGCGTGTCTCGGCCTCGTCCAGCAGTTGGCGCGCTTCCTTTCCCTTTGGATTGAGCGCCTCGGACGCGATTTCATCGGCAAACGTCACCAGTTTGCGCAGAATCGCCCGCTCGCGGACAATTTCGGCATAGCGAATAATGTTTGCCGCTGACGGCGTATTGCGCGTTAGCGCATCCAGATAAGCCAATCCGCCGATTTCGTCCGACTTGCTCTCGAGCACCAGCGATTCGTGCACGGTAATGACGTCGGCCGGACGGTCCAGATTGATCAATTTACTGATATGTTGGAATAACAGGCGGTGATCATGACGATAGAAATCATCTTCATTGAGCAGGCCGCTGATGTTCTCCAATTGCGCATTATCTATGAGCAATCCGCCAAGTACGGATTGCTCCGCCTCAACCGAGTGAGGCGGCAGGCGCAGGGAATCCAGTTGAGGATCAGGAGCATTCATGGCAGGGTAAACCGGGAAATGGATAACGTGATGATTTGTTGCCGGCCGCAGCGCAACAACACTGGATCAAAACGACACAGGCAAAGATGTCATTATACGCAGTTCGCTGTTCAGGCGTGAGAGGGAGTCTGTAAAAACAAAGAGCCGGATATACCGGCTCTTTGGTGTGCTGCTATAGCGATGAAAGCAAATGGATTACGCCATTTCGCCTACAACATTGACGGTGATGTCAGACACCACGTCAGCGTGCAGATAAACCTGCACAGGATATTCGCCAACGGCCTTAAGGGCGCCGTCAGACAGGCGAACCTGGCCTTTTTCGACGCCTTCGAAACCGGCAGCCTGCAGGCCAGCCGCAATGTCCATATTGGTAACAGAACCGAACAGACGGCCGTCAACACCGGCCTTCTGGCCGATTTGCAATGTATAGCCATTGAGCTTTTCTGCCTGGGCCTGGGCGGCAGCCAGTTTTTCAGCCTGGATTTTTTCCAGTTCTGCACGACGAGCTTCGAATTCGGCGATCGCAGCCTGGGTTGCACGACGCGCTTTTTTCTGTGGAATCAGAAAGTTGCGGGCAAAGCCGTCTTTCACACGAACCACTTCACCCAGGTTGCCGACATTGACAATTTTCTCGAGAAGAATAACTTGCATGATGGTTTCCCTGATTAGTTGTGGTTATCTGTGTACGGCAACAGAGCCAGAAAGCGTGCACGCTTGATGGCGGTATCCAGTTGGCGCTGATAGTGCGCTTTGGTGCCGGTCAGACGTGCAGGAATGATTTTGCCTGTTTCTGTGATGAAATCACGCAGGGTATCGATATCTTTGTAGTCGATTTCTTCGACGCCGGCTGCCGTGAAGCGGCAGAACTTGCGGCGTTTGAACAATGGATTTTGCTGAGGAAACTTACTGCGTTTATCCTTGCCTTTTTTCATGAAAGCCATGATATTGCCTTTTATGTATGCGAGGGTCTGGCCCTCTGAATTTCAATAGTGAGCGTACCGCTCGGTCCGTTATGCCAGGATGCCTGGTGATGGCGAAAGATCCGTTGCATCTGCTCCACCGGGAAACTGAGCCTGCTGGATATGCAACACCAGCCTGCTGGAATTTTTCCTTGTCGGCGCCAGAAATCCGCGTACGCGCATTTCGGCTCCCAGTGGCAATGAGGCCAGTTTCTGCCCCCACTGACCGATGGCCTTGGCTGGAATCGTCATTTGAACCAACCGCGGCAGACCGGCTTCAATTACTTCGGACTCATGCGTCAGGATCAGATCCAGCACCGGCAATCCTGCCGGTGTATGCCTGAGGGCGCCCATTTCAAGTATGCGGGCCTGCAGGCTAAGCTGATTCATCTTGATGCCTGGCGCAATACGCCATTAACCCGCGTTTTCCTGTTCTGATGTCTGCTCGGTGGTTGCCTTGCGGGCTTCTTCACGCTCTACAGATTTCATCATTACTGACGCGCCGGTATGAGGCTTGGTTGCCTTGATAACCAGGTGACGCAGTACGGCGTCGTTGTAGCGGAACGCATGCTCAAGCTCATCCAATGCAGCTTGTGAGCATTCGATATTCATGCAGACATAGTGAGCTTTGACCAGTTTCTGGATAGGGTAAGCCAATTGGCGGCGGCCCCAGTCTTCAAGACGGTGCACCGTGCCGCCGTCTGTTGTTACCGTAGCCTGGTAACGTTCGATCATGGCGGGCACCTGCTCGCTTTGATCCGGGTGAACAATAAACACTACTTCGTAGTGACGCATAGATAACTCCTTGTGGAATGTCCGCAAACAGGCGTCTTGAATTGACAGCCGGCTGTACATGACAGTAACAGGCAGCGCAAGACAGCAGACACATTGCGGGGGGCAGCCCGCCGGCGCTACTGACTGTGAGACTGGCATCCCGGCGGCGTTGCCA
Organism: Advenella sp.; assembly: GCA_035304425.1. Classification (GTDB taxonomy): domain Bacteria; phylum Pseudomonadota; class Gammaproteobacteria; order Burkholderiales; family Burkholderiaceae_B; genus Advenella. The sequence continues at coordinate 4,365 of DATGQC010000405.1, read as the reverse complement.
CGTTTGAATGGACAGACACCGACAAAACAACCGAAAAACACCCACAACCCCGCACCGGAGCGAGCAAGAAACCGTAGACTATAACATGAAAAACTCGAAAAAACCACCACAGGCGATCTTTTTTACACGCCAAGATGCTGATTTACCACTGTTTTTTTTCAAAACGTTATTTGCACCACGCCGGCTGGCGGCTGAATGTCGCAAATAACGCTACGAGAAGGGTTTTGCGCGACTAACCCTCGACCACCGCGTAGGCGCTATGATTATGGATGGACTCGAAATTCTCGGCTTCAACCCTGTAACTGACCACGCCGGGCAGCTTCTGGAATACTGCGGCGACATCGCGCACCAGGTCTTCGACGAATTTCGGATTGTCATAGGACCTTTCGGTCACATATTTTTCATCGGTCCGCTTGAGCAGCCCCCACAGTTCGCAGGAGCCCTGGGCCTCGATACGCCGAATCAGGTCGTCCAGCTCATAGTGCTGCTCAGCGATCAGGCTGACCGTGACATGGGAGCGCTGGTTATGCGCTCCATATTCGGAAATCGCCTTGGAACACGGGCACAGACTCATGACAGGCACCAGCACGGTCTGCTCGACCACAGCCTGCTGTCCTTGCGCCCTGGCCACCCAGGTCACCTGGTAGTCCATCAGACTTTCCACGCCGGATACCGGCGCCTTCTTGTTGATGAAATAAGGAAAGGTTGCCGTAATATCGCCCTTTTCGGCGTGCAGCAGCGGCAGCATCTCAAGCGCCATGGCACGAAATGTATCGGCCGTCATCGGCCGATTGCGCCAGGTGTTGAGCAGCGCCATGAAGCGGGACATATGCGTACCCTTCTCATGTGCCGGCAACATCACCGTAAACGTCCATTCAGCAATGGTTGCCTGCACGGAGCCATCGGCCAGTTGCAGCAGCATCGGCTGCTTGACCTGCCGGATACCCACACGCTGTATGGCGATATGTCGCTCGTCCAGCGTACTTTGCACATCGGGCATCAGCACCGACGGTTCAATTTGAGAATTCATTTATTCACTCTGTATTTATTTATCAGCCGGCTGCCCGAAACGCCGGGCAATCGCCTGCTCTATCCCTGTCGCGTCCAGCCCGACACTGGCCAGAAGTCCCGCCTGATCGCCGTGATCAATAAAAACATCCGGCAACCCTAGCTGCAGCAGATCGCAACACAGCCCATTGGCATGCATCAGCTCGGCCACCGCACTACCGGCGCCGCCCATGATGGCGCCCTCTTCCACAGTGACCAGTTGCTGATGCGATTGCATCAGTTCCAGCAACAATGCTTCATCCAGCGGTTTGACAAATCGCATATCCACCAGCGTCGCGTTGAGTTTTTCGGCAACCGGCGCAGCCGCATGCAACAACGTACCAAAGGCCAATATAGCCAGTTTTTCACCCTTGCGCCGTACCACGGCCTTGCCCAGATCAACCACATCCAAAGCGCTCGTCACTTGCGCACCGGCCCCGCTACCTCGCGGATACCTCACAGAAGCCGGGCCTGCATACGCATAACAGGTAGACAGCAGCAAGCGGGTTTCGTTCTCATCGGAAGGCGTGGCAATAACCATATTGGGTACACATCGCAAAAATGCAATATCGTAATTGCCCGCATGTGTCGCGCCGTCGGCGCCCACCAGTCCTGCACGATCCAGCGCAAAGGTGACATCCAGGTTCTGCAGGGCCACGTCATGAATAAACTGATCGTAGCCGCGCTGCAGGAACGTCGAATAAATGGCCAGCACCGGCTTGAGCCCTTCGCACGCAATACCCGCGGCGAATGTGACCGAATGCTGCTCGGCAATGCCGACGTCGAAATACCGTTGCGGAAAACGTTTTTCAAATTCCACCAGCCCGCTGCCCTCGCGCATGGCGGGCGTGATGCCGATCAGGCGCGAATCCTGCTCTGCCATATCGCAAAGCCACGCACCAAAGACCTGAGTAAACGTCTGCTTACCCGGCTTGGCCGGCTTCTGGATACCCAGCTCGGGATCAAACTTGCCGGGTCCGTGATACAGCACCGGATCGGCCTCTGCCAGTTTATAACCCTGACCTTTTTTGGTTATAACATGCAGAAACTGCAAACCGCCCAATTCCCTTAAGTTCTGAAGGGTTGGAACCAGCGAGTCCATATCATGGCCATCAATCGGACCCACGTAATTGAATCCCAGTTCCTCAAACAGCGTGGCCGGACTGATCATGCCCTTGGCGTGCCCTTTGACACGCCGCGCAATATCCAGCACCGGCGCGGGCATGTGTTCCAGCACGGCACGGCCGACATTCTTGGCGTCGCGATACAACCCGCCGGACAACAGCCGCGCCAGATAGCGGTTGAGCGCGCCCACCGGCGGCGAAATGGACATATCATTATCGTTCAGAATCACCAGCACATTGACGCCCGGCGTGACGCCGGCGTTGTTCAGCGCCTCGAAGGCCATGCCAGCAGTCATGGAGCCATCGCCGATCACCGCGATATGCTGCCTGTCGATGTTCAGGTTCCTGGACGCAACTGCCATACCCAATACCGCAGAGATGGACGTTGACGAATGAGCGGTGCCGAACGCGTCATACTCCGACTCGCTGCGACGCGGAAAGCCCGAAATGCCGCCATGCTGACGCAGTCCCGGCATGTCCCCACGCCTGCCGGTCAGAATCTTGTGTGGATAGGACTGATGCCCCACATCCCAGACAACCCGATCATGCGGCGTATTGAATACGTGATGAATGGCCAGCGTCAACTCTACCGTTCCCAGATTGGATGACAAGTGGCCGCCCGTGCGCGACACGGAGTCCAGAATGAACGCGCGCAGCTCTGTTGCCGCCATCTTCAGTTGGTGCTGGCTGAGTTTTCTCACATCGGCGGGTGAATCAAGTGTATCTAGTAACTGTGTCATGAAATCGTCTTGGGCGCCCGGCACTGCAGCTGCGCAACAGCCAGGCAGAATGAATCACGGAATGACATCAAAAGATCGTCAGGATTTTCGATGGATAATCAGGTCTGCCAGTTCCCGCAAGCGGCAGGCTGGCTCGCCCAGCGGTTTGATGGCGTCCAGCGCCGCTTCATGCAGCTGCTGCGCAAAATCTCTGGATCTCGCCAACCCCATCACCGATACATACGTAGGCTTGTTGTCTGCCGCATCCTTGCCAGGCGTTTTACCCAGCGCCTGCTGATCGGCGGTCACATCAAGAATGTCATCCACCACCTGGAACGCCAGGCCGATGGCTGAACCATAATTTTCCAGCGCCATACGGATATCCGAATTGGCAGCGGTCACAATCGCTCCCAGCTGTACGCTGGCTTCGATCAAGGCGCCGGTTTTGAGCCGATGCATAAATTGCAGTTGCTCGGGATCAAGACGCGTATTGACGCTGGCCAGGTCAATCGCCTGCCCCCCCACCATACCCTGACTGCCCGCAGCCTGCGCCAGCACATTGACGGCCTGAACCACGAGCGCCGGCGCGACCGACATTTGCGCCAGCTGCGCAAAGGCCAGGGGCTGAAGCGCGTCGCCGGCCAGCATGGCGGTTGCCTCGTCAAACTGGACGTGCACCGTCGGCTTGCCGCGCCGCAGGACATCATCATCCATGCAGGGAAGATCATCGTGGATCAGCGAATAGGCATGAATCAACTCAACCGCAACGGCCGCGCGCGACAGCGTATGCTCAAGCGCGGAGGGCAATGCGCTTTGCTGCGCGCTTGCCTGTCCGGCCGCATACACCAGCGCCGCGCGCAGACGCTTGCCTGCGCCAAGCGCGGCATACCGCATGGCCTGATGCAACTTTGCCGGCGTTTCGTCAGCAGGCGGCAGCGCTTTGTCCAGCGATCCTTCAATTTTTTCAATACAGGCTGGCAACCAGTCCTGGAACGGCACAACCATGGCATTCATGATTCGGACGACCCGTTCTCGCCCAGCGGAACCAGCATATTATTGCGTAGCACACTGATCTGCTGTTCAGCAGCATCCAGCTTGTCCTGACACACGCGCGCCAGCCGAACACCCCGTTCGTAAGCGGCGATGGAAGCCTCCAGCGACATGCTGTTGTCTTCCATTTGCGTTACGATCGATTCAAGCTCGCCCAGCGCCGCTTCGAACTGATCGGGCAATGCCGCAGTGTCGGTTTTTGCATTCTCAGTCAAAACCCATCTCCAATGCTTTCAGTTGTGCAATGTGCTCATTGTACGAAATCAGCGGCTGCTTCGGTTGCAGATTTGCCACTTTTACCGCAAAGTCAATCCACCCCGCCCCGGAGCGCCATTCCGGCCGCCTTGCCCAGACCAGTCAGCCTTGACTAAGGTATTGATTTTCTTTAAAATTACCCTCCTTTTAATTTTTTTGACACTTTATGC
>DATGQC010000404.1:0-6066 GCA_035304425.1 Advenella sp. | reverse complement strand
TGGCGGTTTTGTTTCTGGTTCCGGGAATGGGAGAAATGCTGCGTGTCAACGGTACTGCGCATATCAGCGTCGCGCCGCCGTTGCTGCAGCGCCTGGCCATGCATGACAAGCTGCCGCAATGCGTGATAGTCATGAAAGTGGAGCGGGTTTTTTTTCAGTGCGCCCGTGCCATCCAGCGTTCGGGATTGTGGAATCCGGCGCCGCAGCGAGATCAGTTGGCTGTGCCGACAGCAGGCACGATACTGGCCGGCCTGACGCATGCGCAGATTGACGGTGAGAAATATGATCGGGAGCTGCCGCAACGGCAGCGCGATACGCTGTACTAATTGTCCGGCCTTGCCGTTCGGCATTTGAAAAGGCGCTCGCTCCTGTGCAGCGCGTGCTCCTGGGGTGACTGCCTTACAGATGGGTTCGCCATACCCGGCGTTAATTAGCGTTCTGTCTTGATCGCGACCGGGTCATCCATGACCGGTATATCCGCTTGAATCAGGGTAATTCCTATTTATTTCAATCATCATACGTATTATGATTGAAATCATGATGCCTAGACAAACCATACATGATGACGTACTGAACCGCCTGGGCGCAGATATCTGCACTGGCGTATATGCTGCCGGAACGGTGCTGCCGCCAGAGCCGGACCTGTGTGAACTGCTGGGGGTGAGCCGCATTGTCGTGCGCGAAGCGATCAAGTCGCTTAGCGCGCGCGGCCTGGTGTCGGTGCGTCGCCGTACAGGAACATTGGTGCAGCCATCGGAAAACTGGCAGCTTTTTGATCCCAAGGTTGTTGTCTGGCGCGCCAGCACGGGCATGGTCGATGAAAAGTATATTGCCGACCTCATGGAACTGCGTCGTGTAATCGAACCCGCCGCAGCCCGGTATGCGGCGCAACGGGCCAGTGCCGACGATACTGCGGCCATGCGTCACTATCTGGATTCTATGGCAAATGCAATTAATGGCAAGGGTGAGTATGTGCCGGCAGATCTGGCATTTCATGGCGCCATTCTGGATGCATGCCATAACCAGTTCCTGCGTCAAATGCAGCAAGCCATCAATGTGATTCTTGAAGTCAGCTTTGATCTGTGCGTCCAGGTGCCGGACGGCCCGGCCCATTCCCAGCCGTTGCATGAAGCGCTGTTTTCGGCTATTGCTGCGCGCAACCCGGCGCTGGCAGAAAAGGCGGTACTGGAAATTATCGAGCGTGCGGAAAACGATTTGCATGCCAGCGTAAACACAATCAATGGACAATCAACTCCATGAAAATAACCAGAATTGAAACCCTGCGTACCCGGGAGTTTTTCAACGTGATCTGGGTGCGCATTCATACCGACAGCGGGGTGGTGGGGCTGGGTGAAACGTTCTATGGCGCCGCAGCCGTAGAGGCACACATCCACGAAACCCTGGCCATTCGTTTGCTAGGGCAAAATCCGCTGCATATCGAGGCGCTACATAAGGAAATGCTGAACCTGCCTATGGCGCAGTCATCTACGGGGGTGGAATACCGGGCAGCTTCAGCCATTGATATCGCGCTTTGGGATTTGTTTGGCAAGGTCTGTAACCAGCCAGTGCATCAAATGCTCGGCGGCCTGTGCCACGACAAAATCCGGGTGTACAACACCTGTGCAGGCTACAACTATGTAAGAGCAAAAAACATCAAGCCGGTATCTAACTGGCAGATCAATAAGGGGCAGGGCCAGGGGCCTTATGAAGATCTGGATGCTTTCATGAATCGTGCAGATGAACTGGCGCTGGATTTGCTTGAGCAGGGCATCACTGCCATGAAAATCTGGCCGTTCGACCCACCGGCCATCGAAAACAAAGGCTTGTTCATTGATGCCCGGCAAATGAAAAAATCACTGGAGCCGTTTGAAAAAATCCGCAAGGCGGTCGGCGACAAAATGGACATTATGGTGGAGTTCCATTCCTTGTGGAATTTGCCCGCCGCCAAGGAAATCGCGCGCGCCATAGAGCCGTACGCGCCACGCTGGTATGAGGACCCCATTCGCATGAATTCACCACAGGCATTGGCCGAATACGCACGCTCTACGCCCGTCTGGGTATGCGCGAGCGAAACCCTCGGTTCCCGTTATCCATACAAAGATATGCTGGAGCGTGATGCAATGCATGTGGTAATGGTCGACTTGTGCTGGAGTGGCGGGTTGACTGAAGGCCGGAAAATTGCCGCCCTTGCCGAAACCTGGCATCGGCCATTTGCGCCGCATGATTGCATCGGCCCGGTGGGGTTTGCTGCTGCGGTGCATTGCTCGTTCAGCCAGCCCAACACGCTGATACAGGAGTCTGTGCGCGCCTTTTATAAGGGCTGGTACAACGAGTTGGTTACCGCGGTGCCCCGCATTGAAAACGGCTATGTGTTGCCGATGCAAGGAGCCGGTCTGGGGGTGGAGTTGCGTGACGAGGTATTTGAACGCGATGATCTGACCGTTCGCGTCAGCACCCCTGAGTCAATATAAGAGTAGATAAACAATCATGTCTGAATTATTCAATTTAAATGGAAAGACCGCGCTTGTCACCGGCTCTTCGCGAGGGCTGGGGTTTGCCTTTGCCCAGGCGCTGGCAGAACATGGCGCCGATGTGATTCTGAATGGCACCCGGAAAGATCGCCTTGAGCAAGCGGCGCAACTGATTGCCGACCGGGGTTTGCGCGCGGATACGCTGGCCTTCGATGTGGCCGACGAGCATGCGGTTATCGCCGCCTTTGAAGCGCTGGATCGGCAGAACCGGCAAGTGGACATACTGATCAATAATGCGGGGATTCAGCTTAGAAAACCGTTGACCGAGTTGGCGGTGACCGAATGGCAGCGCGTGCTGGATACCAACCTGACCAGCGCCTTTCTGGTGGGTCGCGAGGCGGCAAAACGCATGATCGCACGTGGCAAGGGCGGCAAAATCATCAATATCGGTTCGCTAACCAGCGAGTGCGCCCGCGCGACGGTGGCGCCCTACACGGTGTCCAAGGGCGGCATCAAAATGCTGACGCGCGCGATGACGGCCGAATGGGCCACGCATAAAATTCAGATCAATGCCATTGGTCCGGGGTATATGGCAACCGATATGAACGAGGCGCTGATAAACAACCCGCAATTCGATGGCTGGGTCAAGAGCCGGACGCCGGCCGGCCGTTGGGGGCTGCCGCAAGAGCTGGCCGGAGCCGCCATCTTTCTGGCCTCACGCGCTTCGGACTATGTGAACGGTCAAATTATTTATGTGGATGGCGGCATGCTGGCGGTCTTGTGATGCCTTTCCTGCAGGCCCAATGGAAATATCAATCTGCCTGGGTGAGCCGGAAAAAACGGATCTAAGCGCAGGCAATAACGGTTGTCTGGCGCGCCACATCCGGAACCCAAGGGAGACAATAATGAAACTGACACATGCAATAAAACGATCCATCGTTGCGGTGGCCGCCATGGCCGGCGGCCAGGCATATGCCGATTATCCTGACCATCCGGTGGAACTGATCGTGCCCTCGTCGCCGGGGGGCGGCACCGATTTAATGGCAAGGGTGATTGCCCAGGTATCAACCAAGTATATGAAGCAGCCCTTCGTCGTCAGCAATAAACCCGGCGCCGGCGGTGGTATTGGCATGGGGGAAGTCCGGCGTGCCAAGCCCGATGGGTACAAGGTTGCCATACTAATTTCGGAATTGGCCATTCTGCCCCACTTGAAGATGATCTCTTTTTCCGGGCAGGACTTTGAATCGATTGCGCGGCTTAACGGAGATCCGGGTACGATTGTTGTGAAGTCGGATGCGCCATGGAAAAATGTTCAGGACCTGATTGACGCGGCGAAACAGAATCCGGGAGCCGTGTCCCTGGGCAATGCAGGGGTGGGCACGATCTGGCATCTGGCGGCAGCAGCGATTGAACGCGACCAGCAGGTCACCTTTAATAATATCGCTTTCCAGGGCGCGGCGCCCAGCGTCACAGCATTGCTGGGCGGGCATGTGCAGGCCATTGTCGTCAGCCCGGTGGAAGTCAGTTCCTATATACGATCTGGCCAATTGAGAATGCTGGGGGTCATGACGGATGCGCGCCTTGCAGGCGAATACGCGACAGTGCCGACATTGAAGGAAGGCGGCATCAACGTGACTGTGGGCACATGGCGCGGTCTTGGGGTACCCAAGGGCACGCCTGACCATGTAGTGGCGCGATTGCGCGATGTCGGCAGGAAAATTGTAGAAGATCCTGAATTCAAAGAAGGCATGGCGCACGCCAATCTGGCCGTGTCATACCAGGAAGGTCCCGCGTTTGCCAAATTCATGGCGCAACAGTCAGACTATTTCAAGGGTCTTGTTGCAACTGTGGATATGAAGAAATAAGCGCAGCGCCTTATGCCGGAATTGATCGATCTGTAAACATACTGCATGGGCGTGAGAGGTAATGCGCCTGTGTTGTCGCCGGCTCATGCTGTTGTCGCGAACCGGGCCAAGAGCGATGCCGGTCGCTCTTGCCGCAAATGAGCTCAGGCGCCTGAATGTCAGCGCCAGCCCGGCGCAGACTGCTGCCCACCGGGCCCGGGCTTGCGCGGGCATCACCGGCGTCGGGGTTGAACCGCCCGTTAATGGCGAGGATGGATCATCGGGATATCGCCTGCAGCAGCTGTTCGGGGATATTGTCCGGCCTGCTGAGAGCGCCAGCAAGCCGGCGTTAATTAATCTGGTCGCCTGTGCTGTGCCAACATCTGATTACAACTTCCTGACGGTTCTTGATGTTCAAGCGGTGTCAGATGCCAATATAATGCAATTTATCAACAAACAATCATAAGTGCATGATTTTGCGCATATTAAATACTTCAAGTCCGTTTTCTTTTTTTGCGTCCCGGGGCGATGCCAGGTGCCCGGATTGCGCGGGATTTCTGCGTCATCGTTGTCTTGCAATCAAGCTGCTGGGTATGGCGCTTGTGATGGGGCTGGCAGGTTGCCAGTCTCTGGTCTTGGAGGGCTCTTCGGCTGGCGCCGGGATTGCCGGCGCCGCGCTTGCTCAAAAAGTCACAGATAACGCGGCCGTCACCACCGGTATCGGCGTTGGCGTTCAGGCCGCCACCCGCTCCGCCGTGCAATACGTACAACGAGAAATGCATGGCTACACCCAGGAAGTGATTGCCACTGCGGCAGGCAAACTCAAGGAAGGCGAGGTAGCCAACTGGAAGTCGATCCACTCTATTCCTATGGAGCCCAATGAACAGGGCCGGGTAACGGTCAGCCGGGTGATCAGCCAGGGGCTGCTGGAATGCAAGGAAATTGTCTATTCGGTCGACAGTGAAGAAAATTCGATGCCACGCAATGAATTTTATGTGGCTTCGATCTGCAAGGACGGCCCGCGATGGGCATGGGCCACGGCAGAGCCGGCCGTCAGCCGCTGGGGAGCCTTGCAGTAATGCGCGTGCGTGCCAATTTTGCCAAAATCACACTTGGCGTTTTTGTCGCTGTCAGCCTGACCGCTTGTTCAATGCTGGCCACGTTGCCGGGAATTACCGCCGGTGCAGCGACCTCCTCGATAACCGGCAATCCCGCGTGGGGCCTGACTGTCGCGGTGGCCACCAACGCCGCGGTGGATGCCGGCGTCAAGTATGTCATGAAACGGTTCAGCGCGGCGGAACAGCAGGAGATTGCAAATGCAATCGCACAGAGCGTACCGGGAGAGCAGCGGCGCTGGCAGGTTGAGCAGCCGATACCATATGGCAATAACAAGGGGCGCACCATTGTTGTCAGCGAATCGGTCAATGCCCTCACAACCTGCAAAAAGGCCCTGTTCTCGGTAGAAGATACTGTGGATGGCAAGCCGGCCGAGCACTGGTACACGCTGGATGTCTGCAAGAACGGACAATATTGGTTATGGGCCCAGGCAGAACCGTCGGTCAGGCGCTGGGGATCGTTGCATTGATCGACGTCGGACAATGCAGAGGCAGCGGATATGCCATCCAGTACACGTTCAATATGCGGCTTCGTATGTGAACCGGGTTGTTCGCCAGTCTTAACAAGCTGACTGTGCCAGGCAAATCGGCTGTTCATTCACCCGTCTGCACGCATGCGGGTACAGCAACGAATTG
>DATGQC010000403.1:0-11461 GCA_035304425.1 Advenella sp. | reverse complement strand
GAGGTCCTGGAGCAAATTGCGGCCGACAAGGCTGTCCGGGCGCTGGTTTTAACCGGCAATGGCAAGGGATTTTGCGCAGGCGGAGATATCGCCGGCATGCAGCGACGCATGGAGGCAGCGCCTGGCGAGGTCGCCATCAATGGCTGGAGCCGCCAGCAGCGCGTGCATCATGCAGTGTCGCTACTGCATACCATGCCCAAACCGACCATTGCAGCGGTCAATGGCTCGGCCTCGGGTCTGGGCGCAGATACGGCCATGAGCTGCGACTTCATTGTCGCCTCGGAAGCAGCCACTTTCAGTTGGTCATACATTAATCGCGGGCTCATTCCTGATGGCGGCGGCATGTACTTTCTGCCACGACGCGTCGGCCTGCCCAAAGCCAAGGAACTGATATTCAGCGGCCGCACCGTCGCAGCACAGGAAGCACTGGCTTTGGGCATCGCCGATCGCGTGGTTGCGCCCGAGGCTTTGCTGGACAATGCACAACACTGGGCAGAAGAATTGAGCGCGGGCTCGGGAACGGCATTGGCCCTGGGGAAAACCATTCTGAATCAGACCTTCGAACTGACTGCGACCCAGGCCTTTGCCCAGGGAAGCCAGGCCCAGGGCATCTGTTACACCAGCACCGAGCACCGGGAAGCCGTCATGGCGTTCCTGTCCAGAATGGCCGAGAAAAAGACCGCCAAATAACGGGAAAGCAACACAATCATGAATGCAATATCACGTCTTGTCCGGCCACGCAGCGTGGCAATTATCGGCGCCTCTGCCGACCTGCAAAAAACAGCCGGCAGGCCCCTGGCCTATTTGCGCAAACATGGCTTTGACGGCGCCATCTATCCCGTCAACCCACGCGTTACGCATATCGGCGAAATACCCTGCTATCCGGATATTGATTCACTGCCGGCGGTGCCTGACGTGGCCATCATCTTGCTGGGCGCCGGACGTGCGCATCAGGCAGTTCGGGAGCTGGCGCAAAAAGGCACTGCAGCGGCAATCGTGCTTGCCAGCGGCTATTCCGAAGCCGGCGCAGAGGGAAAAGACCGCCAGCAACAACTTCAGCAGGCTGCTGGTGCAATGCGTATACTGGGCCCCAACACCATCGGCCTGGTCAATCTGACCGATGGCATTCCACTATCTGCAAGCGGCGCGCTGGAAATGGACCAGTTCCCGGTCGGCGATGTTGGCGTGGTTTCGCAAAGCGGCGGTATTCTGGGCGCCCTGCTCTCACGTGCAGCGGCACGCGGAATCGGCATGTCCAAGCTCATATCGACCAGTAATGAAGTGGATCTGGAAATGGCCGATTTCATCGACTATCTGGTTGACGATGAATCCACCAAAGTGATTGCCTTGTATATCGAAGCCATACGCAATCCGCAAAAATTTCGCGCCGCCGCCTTGCGCGCGCAAAATGCCGGAAAGCCTATCGTCGCCTTCAAGATCGGCCGATCCGAAGCCGGGGCCCGGGCAGCCATTTCACATACGGGCGCGCTGGCAGGCCAGGACACAATGTATGACGCCCTGTTCCGGCAGACCGGCGTCATCCGTGCGCAGCGATTCAGCGATCTGCTCGATATGCCCAGTGCATTGGCAACCCAACGCACATTGCGCGGCAAACGCATCGCCATTCTGACGTCAACCGGCGGCGCCGGCACATTGGTGTCGGACAGCCTGGGCATGGCCGGTTTTGAAACCCCGGCGCCAGGCGCTCAGACTGCAGCCGCATTACGCGCGCTTCAGGAAAACATGCCGGCAGCGCTGGACCGCAACCCGGTTGACGTGACGCTGGCCGGTTTGCAGCCTGAGCTGTTGCGCGGCGCGATCCGTGCCCTGGCGGCCAGTGATGACTATGACGCACTGGTCATGATTGTAGGATCATCCAGCCTGGGCAATCCGCAATTGATGGCCGACGCCATTTGTGACTGTCTGCCCGCAACAGACAAACCTATTGTCGCCTTCGTCAGTCCGCATGCGCCTAACGTGGCCCGCCTGCTCAATCAAAGGCATATCCCTGCGTTCATGGAGCCGGAGTGCTGTGCTGTCGCCCTGCAGGCCATGTGGCAAACACAGGCGCAAACGGCGTTGCAGGCGCCTGGCGTTGTCCAATCGCCGTCCCTGGCAGATCTGCCGGCAGGAACACTGAACGAAGCTCAGGCCAGAGACCTGTTTTCCCGCTTCGGCATTGCCGGCGTCGGTCAGACCATTGTGTCCGATCCGGCACAGGCCCAGGCGGCCGCCCTGCAATATGGATCTGCCGTCGTGCTGAAAATACTCTCCAGCGAGATCATGCACAAAAGCGATGTCGGTGGCGTGTGCGTGGGCGTTGCCCCAGATCAGGCAGGCGAACGCATCACCCAGATGCAAACGGACGTCTATACGAAAACCGGCATCCGCCCGGAACAGTTTCTGGTGCAGCAGATGGTCACTTCGGGAATCGAACTGATTCTGGGGTTCCATCGTGATGCGCTGGGCAGCGCCATTTTGCTTGGCATGGGAGGCGTGACTGCAGAATTGCTGAAGGACACGACAATGCGTCTGTTGCCGCAACAAGGCGGGTTAAGTCTTGCCAATGCCTATGACATGATGCGCGAACTGCGCACCTGGCCCCTGCTGGATGGCTATCGTGGTCGGACAAAGGCCGACCAGCAAGCGCTGGCGCAAGCCATCGTAAGCTTTTCCAATATGGTGGCCAGCCTGGGAGACAGGCTTATTGAAGCTGAAATCAACCCGCTATTTGTTCTGCCCGAGGGACAAGGAGTAAAAGCGGCAGACGGGATCGCGATCCTGGCCGATTGATGGATTGATTGAGCGGGACAATGGAAGGCGCCGATTAAGGACAGGCGCCACCCGATCCGGCCAACGACCTGGTCCACGCATGGATCAAACACGGCAATGACCGATGGCCAGGCGATGCCTGCGCCTTCCCGATCTGACGAAGCGGGATAACAAAACGCGAGCGCACTAATCGGTCATTGCATACTTTACAGGTCAAGCACCAGCAGCTCGCTTTTCGCCCTGGAAACGCATGCAGTCAAATATTGAGCTTGTTCTTCCGGGCTCAGAATATAATCCTGATGATCCACTTCACCCTCCAGATAACGAATCTTGCACGTTCCGCATAAACCCGACACGCAAGACGTCTCCAGCGCAATCCCCGCCTCGGCCAGCACCTCGATCAAATTTTTATCTGCGGGTACACCGATGTGCTGGCCCGTGCTGGCTATTTTCACCCTGAAGCTGCCATCGGCCCCTGAAGCCGGTTCCCTGTCGCTACGCTCGGCCACCGGCGCCTTGAAATACTCGCAGTGAACAGTGCCATCGGGCCATCCCTGCGTTGCCTGGGAACAGGCTTGCATAAAGCCCGGAGGACCGCAAAAATACACATGCGTGCCGTCTTCAGGGGCCTCCAGCAACGCTGCAATATTCAGGCTTCGGGCCGGATCGCCATGATCAAAGTGCACGTGCACCTTTGCATGATCAGCGAAAGCATCAATGAACGCGGCACAGGACGCATCCCTCGCACAGTAATGTAATTCATAGTCCATTGCCGCCTTATCCAGTGCGTGGATCATCGACTTCAAAGGCGTAATACCAATGCCCCCGGCCAGCAGCAAGGTTTTTCTAGCCTCTGGCAGTAGCGGGAAATGGTTGCGCGGCGCACTGACCTTGACCATGTCCTGCACCCTTAGCGTTTCATGCAAGGTTTTTGAACCACCCGCCCCGCTCTCGGACTTCAGCACTGCAATCACGTAGCGCTTTGTATCGCTCGGATCATTACACAGCGAGTATTGCCGGATCAGGCCCGGCTGTATGTGTATATCCAGATGGGCTCCGGCAGTAAATGCCGGCAAATCCTCGCCCTGCGGATGAACCAGTTCATAGGAATTGATACCGGCGGCCTCATAACGGATTTGCCTGACCAGCAATGAGAGCGTCGACGCTGTCGCGCTCACCGGATTCGTCGTCATATCAGTGCTCATAGCGTATCTACCATCTTTGATATCGTTATTCGAAAAGCGCTCGCGGCGGGCGCCTGGCCCGCCAGGCGGTTTACGCCGGTCTGCCGTAAGTATCTTTGGCTGTTTTTTCCAGCTGTTCCATCTGCTCGCGTACGAAGTCCGCGCGGGCAGCTCCCGACTGCTTATCGCTTTCGGTCAGAATGGCAACGATCTGCTTGGCGACAAATCGCCGCTGCGCCACTTCGGCCTCAACGGTATCCGCTTCGGGCAGGTCAAACACGTTGCCCGAACAATAACTGTTGGGCGCTCCCCCCGTCTGCTGCAGCCACTGCCTGAATCCGTCAGCCGACGCTGCCGGATTGGCGCCGCGGATGGCGTCCCGCAACAGCTTCCTGAACATATACAGACCGGCATCGAATTTGGTTGGATTCTCCAGCGCATGAATGGCAATCGGGCGCTGACTGATAATGGCCTCGTAATCACCTGGCGCATACTGGCATTCTTTATAATTGGCCCGCTCCCGGTGATTGGGCGGAATCGGCGGCATATCCTCCAGCTTATAGTTGCCAAAACGCTCGGGCCGGCGCATGGCGACCTGCCCCTCCAGAAAATCGATGGTTTCATAGCCCACCATGCCTTTGTCGCCCACGCCCCGCGTGTCGATACCCGGGCCCATGACGCGCCAGCCGATCATTTTCGCATTCTCATCATCCACAGGCACCGTCCAGCGAATGATATGAAAGCGGCTGAACAGCTTTTTCTTCGAACCATCTTCCGAGGTATACGCATGCAAGCTCAGATTCGGCAGGACCTGATGCTGTACGCGAATAAACAGCCTGTCCTTGTCAACGCGCCGGGCGCCTGAGCAAGCCAGGCTGCGACCCTGATGTACCGGAATAAATTGCATATCGGGCGGCACTTCCATGGACGCGGCGCCCACTTCATCAAAGGTTGTGCCTTGATAATGCCCATCGACCACATTTTTAGCAGCATGCAATGCCATGGTGTGATAGTTGTCCGCCGCATTATCCTGAACCTGCAGCCAATTGCAATGTTGGAAATTGCTGAAAGGCACCAGCTCATCGCTTGAAGCAACAGTGAAGTTTCCTTCCCACTCGGGAAAAGGCGGCTCTTTATCGGGCGGCCCCATGTACGCAAAAATAAGCCCGTTGCGTTCCATCGCTTTGTACGCGCCTTGCTGGATGGAACAGGCAAACTTTTCTGCTTCTTTCTCTTCGCCCTTGGGAAACGGTGCGTGCAGGCATGTACCATCAACATCAAACACCATGCCGTGATAACAGCACATAATGCCCCGTTCCTGAATGGCCCCATATTCCAGCGAGGCGCCGCGATGGACGCAATGCGCATGCAACAACCCAACGCGCCCGCTTCCGTCTTTGAACGCCACCAGTTCTTCTCCCAGGATTTTCAGGAAGCGGGGCGTATCGGTCAGCTCCATTGCCATACACACCGGATGCCAGAAACCGCGCATGTACTCCCCCATCGGCGTACCCGGCCCGACCTCGGTCAACTCGGGATCATGGCCTGGAATCTTATTGGTGTAATAGCCGCCGTAAGGAATCAGTTTTTTAGTCACCGCACCCGAGGCGCCGGCGCTACGGCCCTGTTCTGCTTTATCCATTGGTCTGTTCATTTGCTCTCTTCCTTAAAGGTTGTGGATACCCATTTTCGGGTTAAATGAAGTATTTAATGTATACTGAACTCTGTATACAAAGAATAGAACGACGGCAAATTACTGTATATATGGGTAAACCCCTAAATTTGTATTCTGTATACAAAGAATGCACTACAATTTGTAAAATCGAGCGAGCGGGCTTTGCTGCGGCACTATTCCCCTTTACGCTTGCTACGTTATCAAACACCGACGGGTTAAAAGAGCAACATGAACAACAGACTGATGAAACTGCAATCTCGTCCCGACTACGTAGAGGAGGTATATAAGGCCCTACTTGACGCCATCAGCGATGGCACTCTTGCGCCGGGAATGCGTATCACGCAGGAAGAGATTGCCGAGCAAATGGCCGTATCCCGCTCGCCGGTGCTGCAGGCATTACGCTTGCTGAAAAAAGACGGATTCGTCCAGGACGCGCCGGGGCGAGGCATTCTGGTATCTCCCCTGGATCCTGACTGGACCGGCAGGCTTTACGAAATTCGGGGGGCACTGGACATGCTCGCCGTTCGTCTTGCTGCCGAGCGCAAGGCAACAATCGACCCGCAACTGATCATCAACGGCCGTCAAGCCTCCCAAAGTGGTGTCGTCAAAGCGCTGATCGATACGGACATTGCCTTTCATACCGCCATATACGAAGCGTCGGGCAACCCGCTCATTGCCGAAAGCGCGCTGGTGCACTGGAATCATTTACGGCGTGTCATGGGCGCGGTCCTGCAATCCTCAGCACAACGACAATCCATTTGGGATGAGCATGAAGCCATAGCCAGCGCAATCGCCGAAGGCGACAGTAAACGCGCGGTGGAACTGACCGACCTGCATACCAGTCGCGCCCGGGTGAATCTGGTGAAACGACTGGACGAAGTGCTCAAACTGCAAAGCGATCAGACCACCACAAGCTGATCGCTTCGTTGTCGCGACAGCAATCAGATTTCTGCCGTGACAATGGGTCGGCGCACACGGCCAGCCTCATTGTTGGCCTTCGCTGCCACATGCTGTTTACTGTTCACCATTCTGGCTGGCACGACAAAGACCAGCGCGCTACCGATCAGCATACTGATGGCCAGGCCATATACGCCACCGCCAGTCGCCCCGGTATGAGTCTGAAACCAGCCAATCAGATAGGGACTGACCACGCCAGAAATACTCCCGACCGAGTTTGCAAGCGCAATGCCGGCAGCCGCAGCCGCACCGCCCAAAATCGCAGGAGGCAGTGTCCAGAACTGGGAAATGGTCGTCATCACACCCATCGTACCGATCGTTAAGGCAACGATAGCGATGGTCGGACTATGGGCAAAAACGACGCTCGCGCACAGGCTAAAAGCCCCGACAATACCCGGGACGGCCAGATGCCATCTGCGCTCGCCCTTCTCGTCCGAGCGCCGGCTGACCAGAATCATTGCAAGGGTTGCCGCTGCGTAAGGGATGGCGGTGAGCAGGCCGATATTGAGCGGATCGTTTACACCGGTAGCCTTGATCAGCGACGGGAGCCAGAAACTCACGCCATACAATCCCATGGTGAAACAGAAATAAATGCAACTCATCAGCCAGATTTTCGGATCAAGCAAACCTTCTTTGACCGAATGCAATTGATGGCTTCGTTTATCCGCATTCAGATTCGCTGTGATCAGCCGCTTTTCTGCCGCATTAAGCCATTTGGCGTCAGACACCCGATCATCCAGATAGAAAAATGCCATCACGCCGACCAGGACAGTCGGGATGCCTTCAAGCACGAACAGCCACTGCCATCCGGCCAGACCATGTACGCCGCCCATGCCGTTCAGGATCCAGCCGGACAGCGGCCCGCCAATCACACCTGACATCGGAATGCCGGTTAGAAACAATGCGGTTACTTTACTTCTGCGTGAAGACGGAAACCAGTACGTCAGATACAGCAAGATGGCGGGAATAAAACCGGCTTCGGCAACGCCCAGCAAAAATCTCAGAATATAAAAACTGGTTGGTGTGGTCACAAACATCATGCAGGCCGACAGCGCGCCCCAGGTCACCATGATTCTGGCGATCCAGCGCCGTGCGCCAACGCGCAACAGGATCAGATTGCTCGGCACCTCAAACAACAAATAGCCTACAAAAAATATCCCGGCGCCCAGGCCGTAAACTTCTTCGCTGAACGACAGATCATTCAGCATCTGTAATTTGGCAAAACTGACATTGATGCGGTCCAGATACGCGCACATATAACAAAGAAAGAGAAACGGCAGCAGTCGCCACATGACTTTTCTGTATAGCCCTGCCTCGTCCTTGGCAGCGCCTTGTTCAATATCGTTTTCAATCTGCATTATTGTCTCCACCGATAAATAGGGGTTGATTGGCCGGCCCGATTGTGTCATCCCGGACTTGCTCATCTCGCATGACGCTCGTCATACGAGGTGTGGCCAAATAAACATTAATCAAACATGTCAGGCTGAGTAGCCAGCAATTGGTCCCAGATTGTCTGGAAATGCAGCCAGCCGATGTATTCGCTGCCCACATGTTCCCGGCTATAACGTGCGCGTTCCGGCGTTACCAGCCGCGGCGTAATCCCCGTTGCCTCGATCATCAGTTGTTGCTGGCAGCAACGCTCAAGCGCAATAAACCAGAATGCCGCAGCCTCTATACTGTGACGGCTCGCGGTCAGCAAGCCGTGATTCTGATGAATGGCTGCTTTCACGCCGGCAAATGCATTGGCCACTTTATGACCGGCCTTGACTTCCACCGCGACCTGTCCGGCCTCATCGCCGATCACCACATGATCTTCAAAAAATGCAGCAGCATCCTGGCTGATGGGCGCCAGTGGTTTTCCCAGCGCTGCAAACGCCGTTCCGTACACCGTATGGGCATGACACATGGCAACAATATCCTGATGCTGCTCGTGCACCGCTGCGTGCAAGACAAATCCTGCCCGGTTAATGGCGTGCCTGCCTTCGACCACTTTTCCGGTGTGATCGGCAAGGATCAGGTTAGACACCTTGACCTGTGAGAAGTGAACTGCCATCGGATTGGTCCAGTACAATCCGGGATCCTCCGGATCCCGGATGGTCAGGTGTCCGGCAAAGCCGTAGTCATAGCCCTGCAAGGCAAAGGCGCGGCAAGCGGCAACGAGCCGTTCTTTCAAATGTTGCCTGTGCGCCGATACGCTCGTAAATGTCGGCAGCTCGGGAAATATCAAATCTTTTTGTTCTGGCTGGTAAATGGATACACGACCGTCATCGAGTACGATGCCGGTTTTTTCAAGTACAGCTGCCATGCGTTTTCTCCTGTGAAATGCTCAATCGATGATTTTGGAACGCCCTCATCGTCCCACGCGGCAGTACCCTTGACAAACGATAGTTCTTCATGGAATCATGAATGTGATTCATGGATAATGATAAATATGAGAAACATCCCGCACTTCACGTTGCTACGCGCCTTCGAATCTGCTGCGCGCCTGAAAAGCTTTACACTGGCGGCACAGGAATTGCATCTGACCCAATCGGCGATCAGTCACCAGGTGCGCAAACTTGAAGATTATTTTGGCTGCGCCCTCTTTATCAGGCGCAACCGGCGGGTTGAACTCACACTCGAGGGGCAGCGGTTCCTGGAGAGCCTGTCAAGAATATTTGACGTTATCGAAGCCGCCTGCGCCGAAGTGTCGCTTGCACCCAAAGCGCAGGTGCTGGCGCTCTATTGCGCTCCCAGCCTGGCAGTCAAATGGCTCGGCCCCAAGTTGCCGCAGTTCATGAAAACACACCCTGATATTACGATTCGCCTGACCACCGGGTCGGAACAGGTCGATCTGGTTCGCATGCGCGAGCTGGACATTTCGATTTGTTATGGCACGATCATTGAACGCGCCGGCATTGTGAATGAGCCGCTTGGCACCGAAAGAAATGTGCCTTTGTGTTCGCCATCGCTGATCGAGCCGGACGCCGACGCGGCCGCATTGATAAAAAAGCTGGTGCTGATTGATTCACAATTGAATAACGTCACATGGGCCAGCTGGTTTACCTTGAACAACCTTAGATTGCCAGCCAGGCCTCGGCCATCGTTTGATCGCGCCGCAATGTCGCTATCGGCAGCGACCGACGGCATGGGCGTAGCGCTGGAAAGTACCCGCCTGGCCGAGCGCGAGCTGGCTCGCGGTGAACTGGTCGAACTGGGAAAAGGCGTCTTTCAGGAAATGGACGTAGTCACCCACACAGTATCCTGGCGCGCCGATGAAAGCCAGGTGCCTAAAATTCGCATCTTCAAGGAATGGCTATATCAGATCGCCCAGGCGCCGCCTGCATAGAGGGCGGAAAAAGCACGGGGGCCTGCCCGTCTTCCCATGGTGCATATTTGTGCATCACCCGCGCAAAGACGGCAGACTGCTTCCAGCTTTCAAGCCAGCGCAGCAAATAAGGCCAGGCTTGCGCTTCAAACCACGTAAAATCAGTATGCGCAAACTGCCTGACAAACGGAGCAATAGCCATGTCTGCCAGCGCGCAATGCGCGCCTGAAAGATACGGCATATGACTCAGGGTCCCTTCCAGCGTCATCAACCAGTCTGCCGCCCGGGCACGGTGCTGCAAGCCGTGTTCAAGGTCGTAACGCTGCGGATATTTGTAACGGTCAAGATGACACTTGAAATAGTTTTCGCAGGAATCGATGAGGGCCAGCATATCTGCCAGCGAACACCCTGTCGGCGCCAGCCAGCCTGATGGATCGTTCTGGCGCAGGGCCCATAACATGATATCCAGACTTTGCTCAAGCACCTGGCCATCGGGAAGCACCAAGACCGGCACGGTCCCCTTTGGCGAAGCAGCCAGCATGGCGGCCGGTTTGTTGCGTAACACGATTTCACGCAACTGGCAGATCTGCCCACTGGCCGCGATGGCCAGTCGGGCGCGCATCGCGTACGGGCAGCGTCGAAAGGAATACAGAACAGGATGAGACATAAAAGAGCCAGAATAAAAAATGGATGCCGGCTTCACATGGGTGAAGCACTGACATCCATTGACTCTACCACATTCAACTACGAAACATGCTGGCAGCGCTATTTTTTGCCGGCGTCGCCAGCCGCAGGCGTTTTCAACGCCGCCATGGCCTTCTCGTAATCGGCATGGGCAGCGGCTCGATCCTGTCCACCATATTCAACACTCAGATATTCCACCACGGCAGGAATCATATCGTCCTGCAGCGGCGCCTTATAGACGTCTTTCATCTTGTGAATCGTGGCATTCCAGTATTTTGGCGACGATTGCGGCGGCTGCGACGAAACATACTGAGACGAGTGACACATCAGGCACAGGCCATTGGCGATCTGGTATCCGGGCAGATCGCTTTTCTTGTAGCCGCCTGCTTCCTGCGGAAATTCGACGCCGGCGCCGAAAGTGGCCACGGGCAATAGCGCACAGCCATAGACAACCCAGCGCAGCACTTGTTTACGTGTCGATAAGTATTTCATTTGTCCGCTCCCTAAGCTGCAATCACACGAATCTGTTCAATACGGTTCATGCGATAGCCGGACGGATTCCAGTTGGCCTGCATGGGCTGGGTTTCACCGTTCTGGTTAGTCGCACGAACCATGAGCTTGAATTCGCCTTGTTTCCGCGGCGTGAACTGGCCGGTCCATTCGCGAAAAGAGTACTTGCTGATTTCGTCACCCAGCTTGGCATCCGACCAGCTGCTGCCGCCGTCGGTGGACAGCTGTACCGATTTGATACCCGAACCGCCATCAAACGCGATGCCTCGCAAAGTCTGCGTCTTGCCGACCGTTATCCGGGTATCATCGGTCACATTCGTGATAAATGAACGAACCGAGAATCTTTCGATCGGAATGGTTTTGCCTGGTGCT
>DATGQC010000402.1:0-2662 GCA_035304425.1 Advenella sp. | reverse complement strand
AGACGTCTATTGCCTTTCCGTTCATGACGGCATGAAAGGTTCCCCCATTGGAAAACAAACGAGTATTTGTAGAAATAGACCACTGTCTGCCGCTATTGGCCAGTGCGTAACCGAACAATCCCTTGTTGATGGTATGGGTCTGCCCGCTTGTGCTGATGAATGTCAAATCACTCAATTTCGCCCTTGTGGTGCCTGAATTATTGATGGTCAACAGTACGCCGCCTTTGGGATCCGCCGCGAGATGCCAGTTCAGCTGGGGCGGTGTAGGCGCGCTGGCAGCTTGGATAAACACCGGAATGGAATACCGCAGGGCGAACGTCAAACCTTTGCGCGCGGCACTCTCCAATGGCAGTTCATCCACGACGATCCGGTAGGCGCGCTCTACCGGTCCTGCCGACTGCCCTACCTTGACCAAACGGACAAATTGTTTGCCGCCGCCAGGAATTTTTGCCATGGGTGGACTGGCCACGAAATCAGTCGTTGGCGCAAGTACATCCGTTTTATTATTTTGCACCCATTCAAACACCCGCACCTGCACATCCATGGCAGCGTTTGATGTATTGGTCAGCCACAAGCCGTCGGACTTCTGTGTCTGCTTGATATCCAGGACGATGGGCGTAACCTGCAGGCCAGCACCAATGACAGATTGCCCGCTCCCCAGTAAAACCGCAAGTACTATATACCGTAATAACGATCGCATTGAACAAGCTCCTTGGTAATACACCAGATCCGACATCATGGTAACGTTGATCAACCGGTCTTGCCAAGTCATTAAAATAAACCACAATGACAAGTGCAATTATTATAAATGCGATGAACAATTTGGCGCATCAGGCATCAACGGCCGTCCAGTTTTTGGATGAGCGCAGTCACCGCAACAGGGCTCGCGTCGCGTGGGGCGCTCTCTTTCCGGAAGCAAAAAATACCAGGAAGGCTGGAAATGCGGTCATGAAGATGGTGGACTGACCGCCTGCTGGCGCCCGTCACGCAGGCGCGGATATGTTTGCATTTACAAATTGCGTGCGTCGTCAAGATCGCAGCCATCATTCCCGGTCGCGTTGGTGCCGGGAATGATTAGAAGTATGCTGTTAGCTGACCTTGGCCGCCAGATACATTTCTGTCAGCCGAATCCAGTAGCTGGCGCCGATCGGGATCAGATTGTCGTTGAAATCATAGCTTGGGTTGTGCAACATGCAGGGCCCCAGGCCATGGTCCGGCTCGCGGTGGTTGCCCTCGCCATTTCCCAAAAAGACATAACTGCCAGGCCGTTCGCGCAAAAAGAAAGAGAAGTCTTCGGATGGCATGACCTGTACATTCTCGCGCACCATGTCGGCACTGCGCTCGCCATACAGCGACTCCATCACCTGGCGGCAGAACTCGGTTTCATCGGGGGTATTCACCAATGGCGGATATTTGCGGTCAAATTCAACCTCGCAGGTACAGCCAAAGCTGCTGGCTATCTGCGTGGCCAGTTCGCGCATGCGTTTTTCCATCACGTCGATCACGTCATCGGAAAAACAGCGCACCGCGCCGGCAAGCCAGCCGCTATCGGGAATCACATTATTGGCCGAGCCGGTATGAATTTGCGTAATGGACAGGACGGCAGGGTCGATTGGACGAACCGAACGCGATACGATGGTTTGCAGCGCCACCGCAATCTGGGCAATCGCCGGCACCGGATCGGCGCAATCGGCAGGCGCCGCCGCATGACCGCCTTTTCCCGACACGGTGATTCGAAATACGTTGCTGGAAGCCATCAGCGGCCCACTGCGATAGCCGAACGCCCCTTCGGGCAAGCCGGGCCAGTTGTGCATGCCAAAAATGGCTTCGCAGGGAAACCGTTCCAGCAACCCGTCGTCAAGCATGGCTTTGGCGCCCGCAGCGCCCTCTTCCGCTGGCTGGAATATCAGGTGAACCGTGCCGTCGAAATTGCGCGTCTCGTTCAGGTAATGCGCTGCAGTAAGCAGCATAGTGGTATGTCCGTCGTGACCGCAGCCATGCATTTTGCCGTCATGCTGCGAGCGGTGCGCAAAGCGGTTTTCTTCCTGCATGGGTAGTGCGTCCATATCGGCACGCAAAGCAATGGCCTTGTCGGCACTGCCTGCCCGGATGGTTGCGACCACGCCGGTTTTGCCGATACCCGCTTCGTAGGGGATGCCCCATTGCTTGAGTTTGCGGCAAATAACCTCAGCAGTTCGGTTTTCTTCGTAGGCCAGTTCGGGATGAGCGTGGATATCCCTGCGCACATCCACCATTTCCTGTAGATTCTTGATTTCTAACATATTGTGTTCCGGAGACTTCAACAGAATCATCATAATCCGGTTTCTGTTACCAGGCAAAGCCAAGTCGGGTATTTACTCAAGAAAAACCCGGGATACCGGGTTATTCCCAAGTAGCGCTAAAAATCCTTTTGCAGGAGGACTCACTAAGCAGCCAGACACTACTGTGTTCTAACATCGCTCATAAAATGAGCCCTTTATTCAAAGCCTCATACCGTCTTATCTTAGGCAGACTATTGCAGATATGGTTTAAAAATCTTGCGGGCACTTGGCTTGAAGCGCGCTTGCCTTTGTCTCGTAATCAGGATCGACTTCATGAGGTAGTCGAACTTTCAACCCTTGTCTGATTTGAGAAGCTATAAAGAAAGCATCGCCTAATCTAT
>DATGQC010000401.1:0-5589 GCA_035304425.1 Advenella sp. | reverse complement strand
CCCAGCGCAAACCCGGGCCTTTGCTCATGGCCGCGTCAATGTCTTGCACACTGGCTACATTTTCGTTGACCAGATGCATGACCTCCCGCCACACCGCTGCCTGCAGACGGTTGGCGATGTGCCCTGCAATTTCCTTGTTCAGACGGATCGGATGCTTGCCTACCGCACGATAAAAATCCAGCGTGCGCTCGATGGTATCCTCGGATGTCTGCTCGCCCCCGACCACTTCCACCAGTGGAATCACGTGCGGCGGATTGAACGGATGGCCCAGCACGCACCGTTGTGGATACCGGCACTGCGATTGCATCCGGCTGACCAGCAGACCCGAAGAGCTTGAAGAAATAATCACGTGCTCCGGCAACAGTGCATCCATTTTTGCGAACAGCGAAATTTTGAAGTCTTCACGTTCCGGCGCATTCTCCTGCACGAAATCGACATTTTCCAGCGCCTTGTGCAAATCGGCCTCAAAGTGCAGATTGTGCAGAAATGACTCATTCTTCACTTTGCCCAGTTCACGCAGGGTTTGCCAGGCCGAATCGATCAGCGTCCGGGTATTGGCCTCAACGTCCGGTGCCGGGTCCGACACCACCACATGATAGCCATGAGCAAGAAAAAGGGCAGCCCAGCTGCTGCCTATGGTTCCTGCGCCGATAATGGCGATTGTCTTGATGTTGCGATTGTCCATGATTGAATCTGTTATTTGCTTCGTATTTCAATAATAATGAGCGTCATCACGATGTTGCCGTGCCGTGATCCATCTGCGGGGGGTATGTCCGCTCGCTGCGAGCGATATCGCGAGCGCGCCTGCACGCTTGCCATGCGGACTCGGACGCGGTCAGGCGCTACCAGCTGCGTACGCGTCCCGTATCCATGTGCACGAACCCGTCTTTGGGATAATAACCAACACCACCCAACGCCAGTTCCTTGGCGGCATCCCGCAATTCATCAAGCGGCACGCCTTTGAGGCGCAGGTCCATGGCCTGCCCAACCATATGCAGGCTGCGCTTGGCCACGCCGCCGCCACGCGTCTTGCGCAGCCGTTCATTGGTATGCGGGTCGCGATACCCTGAAATGACTTCGATAGCGACATCGGTCTTGAGCGACGCCCTGACCTTGTTGATCAGGTCAAACAGCGTCGGATCCATATGTCCGACCGTACCCGAATAATGGTCCCGCAAGAAACGGTTGAGCCGCTGCATGGCGGCAGGAATGTAGGTATCGCCATTGGCATAAGCCAGGGTGATTTTCTCATTGGTATGCAGGTGATCAAGCGAGATCTGTCTGAATCCCCCTGCACCGATATTGGCGCGGGCGGTATTGGTGCCGATGGAGAACACGGCACCGGCAACAAGCAGAGAAGAAGAAGTTCTTAAAAACTGGCGGCGGTGTAACTGAGGGGGCGTAAACGTCATACCGACTGGCTCCTGAAAATATTACGAGGCAGGTGGAATGTTACGTGAGGCGGCCATCTTCTTGATGGCATTGTCCAAAATCTTGTCCTGTCCGTAGATGTCGGGGAAAAAGTAGATTTGGTTGTTTTTCACTACCACGGTACTATAACCCAATACAACAGGAACAGGCTCCAATACATTGATTGTTTTGGATTTTTTTGCCGTCATGGCCTTCTCAATCGCGCTCGCCGTCCATTCTGGTTGTTTTTCCAACACAAATTGCGCCAGTTGTACCGGCTCTTCCACCCGGATGCAACCATGGCTTAAATCGCGCCGGGTGCGGTCAAACAGCTTGGTGCTGGGGGTATGATGCAGGTAAATGGCATCGTTATTGGGAAAAATGAACTTGATATCGCCCAGCGCATTTTTGGGTCCGGGACGCTGGCGGATGCGCGCCTGGCCATTCAACACAGCATTCAGATTGCTCTCGCTCACGGTTTGCGACACACCCGATTGGGTGACGAACTCAAACCCCTGGCTCTGCATATAAGATGGATTGCTGCGTAACCGGGGGATGAGTTCCTTGCGGGAAATGGAGATAGGCACGTTCCAGTAAGGGCTGAACTCGATTTTGCTGACCGCGCCATCGAACAGCGGCGTACTGGTATTGAAGGACTTGCCGACAATGACTTTCATTTCAATGAGGTTTTCCGCCTTTTGATTGCGGATGTGATAGGCACGCAGCACAAATTCGGGCACGTTGACGACAATACGGCGCTCGCCTTCTATCAGTGGAGTCCAGCGCAGGCGTTCCATGCTGATCTGGATCTGACGGATGCGCTCAATGGGACGGGTGTTCAGTTGTTCCAGCGTTCCCTTGCCGATGACGCCATCGGGCTCCAGACCATGGCGTTGCTGAAAGCGCTTGACCCCCGCCATGACCGTCGCATCGTAAATCGGCCGCGCCGCTGTCCCTTGCGGCAGATCGCCCAGCAGCGTCAGACGCTCGATGAGCGCGGGCGTCCCTGTGTAGGGCTGGCCCTCGGTCAGCTTACCCCCAGGTACCGCAGGCAGCGCCTGATCCATGCTTGGTTTTTTCTGTAACTCACGAAATACAGCCAGCGCCCGCATCAGCGAGTTGTACATGGGAATACTATCGGTGAGTGCCTTGACTGACGCTTGCAGATTGCCATTGCTGATTGCCGTGGCCAGGAACAAATCGGCATCGGCATCGGTAAACATCGGTTTGGAATAACGGTTTTTGATCAGGGATGGCGAAATTCGGCCGTTTTTCAGAAATTTGACATAGGTGCGCATCTGCGTGGTCAGGTCACGGTCAAACTGCGCTGTTTCTTCGGCAGAAGCGGCATAGTTGACCCGCTCCCATTGCGATTGCAATTGTGCAATATGAAACCAGCGGGGATCCAGACCATGCTTGTCTGCCGTTGCCAGCAGCTCAAGGGCGTCTTTTACCTGGTCGACCGGCCGGCCGTCTTCGATCCAGCTCACAGCAGGCGCATCGAAGGTTGCGTCGGCAAAGTCCGGCGGAAGGGTGAATCGGTTATCCGGAACGGTAAACGGCGCCGCCGCATCATTATGCGGCGCCTGTGCATGCGCGGTGGCGGCAAGCACCAGAGAAAAAGTGACCGCGGACAGCATCGTCGAAAACGTCATAAATTATTTCACCTGTCGTTATTGAATGACCGGCCACGGCATCGCCGGGCCCGGCGTTCGCGCAGCATCGATAAGCGGGCGTGCGGCATTGCGCCTGCGGCAAAGCGAGATTACAAATGCGCCTTGAAAAATTCCACCGTACGGGTCCGCGCCAGTTCGCTGGCAAAGGGGTCATAAGAGCCACGCTGATCGCATCCGAATCCGTGATCTGCATCATAAATGCATATATCCACGTCCGGCTGGGCGGCGCGAATAGCCTCGACATCCGCCGGCGGGATGGATTTATCTTTTTCACCAAAGTGCATCTGCACCGGGCATTGCGCCTTTTCATCGCGCAACTGCGCAATGCCGGCGCCATACCAGCAAGAAGCCGCTGAAAATGCAGCGCTGCGGCAGGCAGCCAGCCAAGTGAGGGTACCGCCCCAGCAAAAACCGACCACGCCGATTTTTTTCTGCCCCGCCAGAGCCGCGGCGGCCGCCTCAATATCCTTGAGCGCGTCTTCGTAGCTTATCCTGGCTTTGTAATCTTTGCCGCGTTCAATATCCTGGGCGGCATAGCCCATTTCCACGCCCGGTTCGATCCGGTCAAACAACGCCGGCGCAATCACACGATAACCCTTCGAAGCATAAAAGTCACAGACGTCCCGAATGTGGCTATTAACGCCGAAAATTTCCTGCAAAACCACAATGCCCCGCTCCGCATCTTCGGCGCCAGCCGTGTAGGCCTGCAGAATATGTCCATCTGCTGCTGTCAGTGTAATGCTCATGCGTATACTCCTTCTGGAAATCAGGTTATCACAACTCTCTTTTCAACCGTCATTGTACCTGCTGCACCGGCATCCTGCCCTGCACCAGCAGTCGGTTGTTTCCTATGATGTCACATAAGTGTTCCGAAAGCATCACAATACGTTTCAGCCGTTTGAGTTCTTCATGATAGGTAATCCAGAAACTGCGCGTGATCCCGATTTTGTCCTGCAACACCGGGATAAGCTGTGCATTCTGACCGGCGAGAAAGCACGGTAAAATGGCCAGCCCGTGGCCTTGCAAACAACTGTAATATTGCGCGATGACGCTTGTACTTTTTAAAACGGGCTTGGTAAACGGCAGGATGTCTTCGAGATAGCGCAACTGGTCGCTGAACAGCAGCTCATCCACATAGCTGATAAAACGATGATGATGCAAATCTGCTTCAGTATTGACCGGGCCGTAGCGATCAAAGCAGGACTGCGTGCCGTACAGCAACAGCGTATAGTCGGTCAGTTTTCGGGTGACGTAGGGTCCGCGCGCCGGGCGTTCTATGGTAATGGCAATATCGGCTTCACGTCGGCTCAGGCTGACAAAGCGCGGAACCGGCAGCACGTCTATGGTCATATCGGGAAATTGGCTCTGGAACTGTGCGCAGAGCGGCGCGATAATGCAGGAACCGAAGGCTTCAGTCGCTGCCACCCGGACATGCCCGGCCGGGCTCTGGCTGACGCCCAGGAGCTGCTCCTGCGCATTGTATAAATGTGTCTCCATCTGCTCTGCATGCGCCAGCAGTTGCTGGCCCGAGCGAGTCAGGGTAAATCCGGAGCTGCGCGATTTGTCGAAAAGCAATTGACCCAGGTTAGCTTCAAGGTGGCGGATGCGACGGGTGACCGTGGTGTGCTCCACCCCCAGCCGGGCGGCTGCAGCACTGGCCCTGTGTGTTCTGGCCACCTCCAGAAAATAGCGGATATCGTCCCAGTCAGGCATGATTTCTCGTGCAATGATTGTGCAAAAAAGCACATTAAATGTGCAAATATTCTATTGCAAAATTGATTTATACACATCAAACTGGATACGTTTTGCAAACAAAACGATAAAACTATTAAAAAATTCAGGAGACTCCAATGTTGATCAGGAAAACAGTACTGGCGGCTGCCTCATGTATGGCGCTCACTGCCTGGGCCGCCGACGCGCCCGAAGTAAAAGTGGGTGTGCTGACCGATATGTCAGGCACCTATGCCTCCATGGGAGGCGCCGGTTCGGTCGCGGCAGCGCAGCTGGCCATCGATGAATGCCTTGCTGGGCCGTGCAAGGACATGAAAATCGAGCTGGTGTCTGCCGACAATCAGAACAAGGCCGATGTCGGCGCGGCAAAGGCCCGGGAATGGTTTGACCGTCAGGGCGTCACGGCCATTGCCGATCTGACCAATTCAGCGGTGGCGCTGGCAGTGCAGAACGTGGCCAGGGAAAAAAACCGCATCGCGCTATTTTCGGGGCCCGCCACCACCGCGCTGACCAACAAATCCTGCTCTCCGGTCGGCTTTCACTGGATGTTCGACACCTATTCCCAATCGGTCGGCGGAGCCAAAGCCACCGTCCAGGCTGGCGGCAAATCCTGGTTTTTCCTGACCGTAGATTATGCATTTGGTCATTCGCTTGAAGCCGATACCGCAAAAATGGTCAAGAAACTGGGCGGCACGGTAGTTGGGCAGGTGCGCCATCCATTGAACAACAGCGACTATGCCTCGTTCCTGTTGCAGGCGCAAAGCAGCGGCGC
>DATGQC010000400.1:0-8048 GCA_035304425.1 Advenella sp. | reverse complement strand
GCCTACCCATGCAAGTCATCTTTCTGGACTCCGATGACGAGACCCTGATTCATCGTTGTTCCGAGTCGCGCCGCAAGCATCCGCTGAGCAACCGCATGCGTGAAACCACCGGAATTACGCCGTCTCTGGAAGATTGCATCACACACGAACGCAATCTTCTGGCGCCGCTACGCGAGCAGGAACATGTGATTGATACTTCGGGTTTGACGCCCGGTCAATTGCGCGCCTGGGTCAAAGATGTGGTCGATCATGAAGAGCCGGAGGTCCTTTTAACCTTCGAATCCTTCGCCTACAAAAAAGGCGTTCCTAATGACGCTGACCTCGTTTTTGATGTAAGATGCTTGCCTAATCCTCATTACGACAGCAACTTACGCCCGCTTACGGGCCGTGATGAACCCGTGGCGACATGGCTGGCTCAATTTGACAGCGTGCCCGCCTTAATCAACGATATTGCCGCATATATTGAAAAATGGCTCCCATTGTATATGCAGGATACGCGTAGTTATCTCACCGTTGCCATTGGTTGCACCGGTGGTCAGCATCGATCGG
Source organism: Advenella sp. (assembly GCA_035304425.1). GTDB lineage: Bacteria > Pseudomonadota > Gammaproteobacteria > Burkholderiales > Burkholderiaceae_B > Advenella. Next base: position 7,499 of record DATGQC010000400.1, on the reverse strand, counting down.
TCTACGTGGCCGAAGAACTGGCCAAGCGCTTCAGTTCGTACAAACCCTTACGCGTTAGGCATCGTGCCCAGTTGACACTATGACATGATGAAACGAACAACTTTAATACGCAGCACCTTAGCCACAATAGTAACCGGCCTCTTTCTCGCGCCGGTCGTTCACGCCGCCGGCATCGAAATCCGCGAGAACCAGGACTTTTCCGAACACATGGTAGCGCCGGCCGATGCCGTCGCGCCCGGGGCGAAAGCCCAAAAACCGGCAGCGCCTGTGCAAAAAATGCGCATCACCGCCAACGGAATCGTACCTGAAACGGCCGATGATGCTGCGCTCGCTGCCAAATCAACGCCAGCAGGCAAGCAATCCGCAAAATCTGAAATGGCGGTGGCAACGTCCGCAGCCAAGCCTGAACCGGGCTCGCGGGCAATCAAGGGCAGCGATAGCGACGCTGCCAAGCCCACCCAGGCGGCCAAAACAGACAAACCACTGGCCAGCCACACGGGCAACCCGGTAAAGCCGGCTGCAGCCACGGGCGAGCGCCTTAAGCACCAGACCAAAGCGGAATCCCGCCTTGCGCAAAAAGACAGCGGCCGCGCCAGCGCAAAACCCCTGGCGGCCAAGGCCGATGAAGGAAAAACCACCGCAGCAGTGAAACAGGCAAGCGTTGCCGCCGCACCGGTGACAATAGCGCCCGCTGCGCCCGACGAGAGCAGCAAGCCGCAACTGGTTGACGGCCTGACAATGCGCATTACGGAAAACGGTATTATTCCTGAAAGCGAATACGAGATTCAGGTGCCCAAAGAAGACCTCAGCCTGGCCGAACGGGACGATACGCAACCGGCCGACGAGGATATTGCCGCCAAGGCACGCAAGGCGCTGTCCGGCACCAGCAAGGCTTATACTGTCAAAGGAATCCGTTACAAGCCCATGGGCATCGACGAGATCAGCAACTTTACGCAGGAAGGCATCGCTTCCTGGTACGGTCCGGGCTTCCATGGCCGCAAGACCGCCAATGGCGAAACATTTAACCAGAATGCCATGACCGCCGCGCACAAACGCCTGCCCATTTCTTCCTATGTGCGGGTAACGCGTGTGTCCACGGGCAAAAGCATCGTGGTGCGCATCAATGATCGCGGACCGTTCGTGGGCAACCGGGTCATTGATCTGTCTTATGGCGCCGCAAAACGACTGGGCATTGTCAATCGCGGCAGCGACAAGGTGAAGATCGAACCCATTTCCAAGGCAGCGGCAGCGGGCGAGCGCAGCACCGAAACCCAGGTCAAAGCCAAGAAAATGCTGTAATCACGCTGTCGCCGACCTAATGTCGGTGTAAGCAGCAAGAATAAGGCCGTTTCCCTACCGGGAGCGGCCTTTGTGCTTTGGCGCCTCGCCCTGTTGCTTTTATCGCCTGTTTATCGCCTGTTTATCGCCTGCTTATTGCCTGCTTATTGCCTGCTTATTGCCTGTTTGTGTTTCTCGCCTCTCTGTCGCCTGTTTATGCGGTGTCGCCATGCGTGGGTCAGCGCGGCAGGGATCCAACAGGATTTCACATGTGCGCGTCATTGTCCCGCTGCTTTAACTGCAGCGCTTTGGCGTACAGCACATCACGTGGCAGGCCACTGAAGGCGGCAAGCAGCCTGGCCGTATCTTTCACCGAATAAGATCGAAGCATGGCGGCCACAATCTGTTCTGCCTCCTGGCCCAGCGCTGCCGCCTCTTGTGCGGCGGCCTCATGCACGATCAGGACAAATTCGCCCATCGTTCGCTGGCTATCCTGAGCGAACCAGTCGGCAAGCTGCCCTGCCGGTACGGTGGCAATTTGTTCAAACCGCTTGGTCAACTCCCGCGCAACGGTCACCGGGCGCGCGTCGCCTGCAATTGCGGCAATGTCGGTCGCCGTGCTGCGCACCCGATGCGGCGATTCAAAAAGCATAATCGCCGCCGGTACCGCGCACCAACTTTTCAGCCAGGTCTGCCGCGCCGCCGCTTTTTGCGGTGCAAAACCGGCGAAGACAAAAGCCGGATTTTCATCGCTGGTGGCGCCGCTGCCCATCAGGGCGGCAATGACTGCCGAAGGGCCCGGGATGACCCGGACCGCGTGCCCGGCAGCACGTACCTCTCGCACAATACGCCCCCCCGGATCGCTGACCGCCGGCGCACCCGCGTCAGAAACCAATGCAACCCGCTGCCCCTGCTCCAAATGGCGTAACAGGGTTGCCGCTGCCTGGGCCTCGTTATGCCGGTGCGCGGCCATCATCGGCGTCTCTATGCCCCAGGCATTGAGCAGGACACGGGAAGACCGCGTGTCTTCGGCCGCAATCAGATCGGCCTTCTGCAGCGCATATAAAGCGCGCGGCGACAGATCGGCCAGGTTGCCGATCGGCGTGGCGACCACATACAGGCAGCCGGACGGCCAGTCCTGGCTGGCCAGGTCGTGCAGCACGCGCTGCCATCGGGCATCGAATTGTCCGCTTTCGGTAGTCATGGACTTCTCAGTGTGAAAAAATCATATCCGGACATTATCCCCGATAGCCAACGCCCCCCAGAGGATCCATGCCATGTCCGGAAAAAAACCTGCAGAACACGCCTGTGGCGAGTCCTTGACTTCCGCCCCCATGCCACAGGGCCGGCCCATCGCGTTCACCCTGGCGGCAGCCGCACAGCACCGCTTGCGTGCACGGCAGCGCAGCGGGGCCGCTACCTGTAGCGGCGCCCGTCGCCAAACGCACGAGCATCGTTTATCGCCGACTCAGCAGCGCGGCTTGCAGGCAGAAAGCCGCGCCATCGCCTGGCTTTGCGCGCACGGCCTGCAATTGCTGGGCACCAATCTGCGCTGCCGGTACGGGGAACTGGATGCGGTCTTTCGCGCCGATGCCCAGACTCTGGTCATCGTTGAAATCCGCCACCGTCGCAACGCGCAACATGGCGGCGCCGCCGCCAGCATTACCCACGCCAAGCAGCAGCGCCTGCGCAGAACCGCGGCCTGGTTCCTGCCCCAGTTGGCCGCAAGCGGTTTTGGCGGCCGAACGCCACGCTGCCGTTTCGATGCGGTCTGCATCGAAGGCGATACCCTGAACTGGCTGCCCGCCGTTTTCTGAAGGTCACAAAACCGTTACAATCGGTTTTACAGAAGCCTCAAACGCGCCTTTTGCCGCCCATTGCCTGCTTCAATGGCAACAGCCGCCCATGCGGTTTTTTTTTACACGTGCGATAATACTGCTATGGACATCTCTTCCCGCATTTCTTTTCATTTCGATGATTCGGCCCGCGTCGTCGCCCAAAGCCACCAGGTATTGGCGCAGCCGCTGGCTGTGGCCATCGACATGCTGGTCACCGCCATCAGTAATAATGGCAAAGTGCTCGCCTGCGGCAATGGCGGTTCGGCTGCCGATGCCCAGCATTTCATCGCCGAACTGGTCGGCCGGTTCGAACGCGATCGCATCCCGTTTGCCGGCATTACGCTGAACGCCGACACCTCCATTCTTACCGCTGTCGGCAACGATTATGGCTTCGACAATATCTTTGAACGCCAGGTGCAGGCGCTGGGTCAGCCGGGCGACGTGCTGGTGGCCTTTACCACCAGCGGCAATTCGGCCAACGTAATCAAGGCGATCCGCGCCGCCCATGAACGCGAAATGCATGTCATTGCCCTGACCGGCAAGAAAGGCGGCAGTGTGACCGGCCTGCTGACCGATCAGGATGTCCATCTTTGCGTGCCGCATGACCGCACCATGCGCATCCAGGAAGTCCACTCGCTGGCACTTCACGTTCTGTGTGATGGCATTGACGCCATGTTACTTGGAGATTCCGAATGAGTGTATCGCGCCCATTTACCCTGTCCCGCCCAGCCACCGCGCTGGTTGCCATTTCCCTGTCATGCTCGCTGCTGGCCGGTTGCGTGCCCCTCATTGTCGGGGCTGCCGCCGGCGGTACCGCCATCGTGGCCGTTGACCGACGTTCGGCCGGCATGCAACTGGTAGACAAGAACATTGAACGGCGCACCCAGAACACCATCAACGAAAGCATCGGCGAAGCCGGCCGTGTCATTGTTTCCTCCTATAACCAGCGCGTCCTGCTGACCGGCGAAGTGCCCACAGAGGCGGCCAAGCAATCGGCCGAAACCATGGCGCGCAATGCCACCGACGTCAAGCGCGTTGACAACCAGCTGACCGTGGGCCCCCGCGCCTCTTTCAGCACCCGCAGCAACGAGACCTGGATCACGTCGCGCGTCAAGGCGGAACTTCTGGCCACCAAACAGGTCCCATCAGGATCCATTAATGTGATTACCACTCGTGGGGTCGTCTATTTGATGGGTCAGGTCACCGATCTTGAAGGACAGCGTGCAGCCTCGGCTGCCGCAGGCGTCAGCGGCGTCAGCCGGGTTGTCAAGGTATTCGATATTGTTTCAGGCAGCAGCCTGAACGCGGCAACCGGCGGAACGGGCGCGCCTACTACGGTGCCCGGCACTGAAACCAATCCTTCTTCGGGCGGCGTGCAAACCTTCCCTCTGGAATAAAGCCGACTATCCATGAAAAAAATCGTTCTTCCTGCTGTCCTCGCTGTAGCCGCCATCGTGGGCGGGTTCATGATGACCTCCTCCAAGGCCGCACCCGATGTTACGTTCACCACGCTGGACGGGCGCCAGTTTCAGACCGCCGACCTCAAGGGCAAGGTAGTGCTGGTCAAATTCTGGGCGACCAGTTGCGTGACCTGTATCGCGCAAATGCCCGATACCATCGAGTACTATAATACCTATCACGACAAAGGCTATGAGACCGTTGCCGTGGCCATGGCCTACGATCCGCCCAACTTCGTGAAAAACTACACGACAGACAAAAAGCTGCCCTTTACCGTTACCCTTGACAGCGATGGCAGCGCCGCCAAAGCCTTTGACGATATCAAGTTCACACCGGTGGCATTTTTACTGGATCGCCAGGGCAATATCGTCAAACGCTATATTGGCAATTACGACAAAAAAGATTTCATCAAAACGCTGGAAAATACTCTGGCACAAAACTAACTTTCAGCAAACGCGAGCTAGCATGTCTGACACACCCCTGGATATCAACGCTGTTTCACCGGCAGTCAAGGCCGACATTATTTCCGAGTCTTTGCCGTATATCCGGAAATTTCACGGCAAGACCGTCGTGATCAAATACGGTGGCAACGCCATGGTTGAAGAGCGGCTGCAGCGCAGTTTCGCAAGAGACGTCGTATTGCTCAAGCTGATCGGCCTGAACCCGGTGGTGATTCACGGCGGCGGTCCGCAAATCGACAGCGCGCTCAAACGTCTTGGCAAGGAAGGCAACTTCATCCAGGGCATGCGCGTGACCGACGCAGACACAATGGAAGTGGTCGAGTGGGTGCTGGGCGGCCAGGTCCAGCAGGATATCGTCATGATGATCAACGAGGCCGGCGGCAAGGCCGTAGGCCTTACCGGTAAAGATGGCGGCCTGATCCAGGCCCGCAAGAAGCTGATGCCCAACAAGGAAAACCCCGACGCGCCACTGGATATCGGTTTCGTCGGCGATATTTCCAGCATCGACCCGTCGGTGGTCAAGGCCCTGCAGGATGATCAGTTCATTCCCGTGATTTCCCCCATTGGTTACGACCCTGAAGAAGGCGATGTCTATAACATTAACGCCGACGTGGTTGCCGGCAAAATGGCCGAAGTCCTGCAGGCAGAAAAACTGCTGATGATGACCAACACCCCGGGTGTGCTGGACAAATCGGGCCAGTTGTTGCGCAAGCTCTCGGCCAAAACCATTGATGAATTGTTTGCCGATGGCACTATCTCCGGAGGCATGCTGCCGAAGATTTCGTCGGCGCTGGATGCCGCCCGCAACGGCGTCAATTCCGTGCATGTCGTCGATGGCCGGGTCGCTCACTGCCTGTTGCTGGAAATTCTGACCGACAAGGGCGTCGGCACCATGATTACCTCATGATCGCGCTTGCGGCGTTATTACGCGTCGCAGGCGTTGCTGCTGCATGATCTGTACCCCGCTCATCAAACCCCTGCAACCGCTGGTTCGCCATACCCGCACGCCGCGCGTATGGCTGTTCGATCTGGACAACACGCTGCATGACGCCTCGCATGCCATCTTCGGACACATTAACCAGAGTATGACGCGAGCCGTCATGCAATCGCTGGATATTGGCGAAGAAGAGGCAACAGTGCTGCGCAAGACTTACTGGGCTCGTTATGGCGCCACGCTCATCGGCATGGTGCGTCATCACAATGTGAAAGCGGCCGATTTCCTGCATTTGAGCCATGACTTTGACATTGCCGGCAGCACCAAAATTGAAAAAAATCTGTCCGCCATGCTCAATGCCGTGCCAGGCATCAAATATGTGGTTACCAATGCGCCCATGCATTACGCCCGAATCGTTCTGGACCGCCTGAATGTGCGCCACTGTTTTGCGGGAATCTGTTCCATTAATGAAATGTGCCTGCAGGGCCGGTTCCGGCCCAAACCTTCTCCGGCGCTGATGCAGCAGTTACTGGTTCAGTTGCAGTGCGAGCCGACGCGCACGATCCTGGTTGAAGACACGCTGAAGAACCTGAAAACGGCCAAGCAGTTGCATATGAAAACCGTACACATCTTTCACCGCGGCACACCGTTTAGCTCCATGCAACGCATGCGACCCGCCTATGTGGACCTGCGCGTCAATTCTGTGCAGCAGTTGCTGACCCACCCCTTCGCGCTGTCGCCCTGACAAGCGTTCGTCGGCGCGACCTGCCAGGGGCGTGGGCGATGCGTTACTTGCGATCCAGCTCCTGATTGAGCCGGGCTGCCGGCACATAGCCGTTGACGCGGCTGCCGCTTTCAAAGAAGATGGCAGGCGTACCCTGCACAGCCAGTTTCTGGCCCAGAGCGAGATTTTTCTCGATGGGAGTCTCGCAAGAGGCGTGCGGCGGCTCAATGCCTTTATTCATCCAGTCGGTCCATACCGTGGCCTGATCTTTAGCGCACCATACATTGTTGGCCTTGGTCACGGAATCGGGCGCCAGAATAGGAAACAGAAAGGTATAAACGGTAACGTTATCCAGCGTCGCCAGTTCCTTATGCAGCTTTTTGCAATAGCCGCAGTTGGGATCCTCGAACACCGCCATTTTGCGCGCACCGTTGCCCTTGACCAGCTTGACCGCCTGGGCCAGTGGCAGGGTGGAGAAATCCACCTTTGAAATTTCCTCGATCCGTTCGGTAGTAACATCACGTCGGGTTTTGGCGTCGACCAGATTGCCGGCCAGCACAAACTCGGCCTTCTCGTTGGTGTATACGATATTGCCGCCCAACTGCACTTCATACAGATCGGCGTACTCGGTCGGCTGAACCCGGGTTACCTCAACATCGAATGCCTTTTTCACCGCCTCACGGATGCTTTCCAGTTTTGCTGTATCGGCCGCCTGCGCCTGGGCTGCCGGCACGACAAAAGCGCCCGCAGCCAATGCCAGCAAGCCTGCCATCGCCGCCCGTCGATACGGCTGCATTGCGCGAGCT
>DATGQC010000399.1:0-6883 GCA_035304425.1 Advenella sp. | reverse complement strand
GTGCATGACGAAAAAACCGATTCCGCCGCCGAATCGGCCCGGGTGCTGCTTAAGGCGATCGAGCAGGATCTGAAGCCGCGCGATATTGTGACCCGCCAGTCGATCGAGAATGCGGTCAGCGTTATCATGGCTACCGGAGGTTCTACCAATGCGGTGCTGCATATGCTGGCCATTGCCCACGCGGCCGGTGTAGACTGGTCCATCGATGATTTCGAGCGCGTGCGCCAGCGCGTGCCGGTCATATGTGATCTCAAGCCCAGCGGCCATTTTCTTGCGGTGGATTTTCACAAGGCAGGCGGCGTGCCGCAGGTTATGAAGCTGCTGCTGAATGCAGGCTTGATCAACGGCGACTGCATCACGATTACCGGTCAGACCGTCGCGCAAATGCTGGAGCACGTGCCGGATGTCCCGCCGGCCGACCAGCAGGTGAACAAGCGCATCGACCAGGCCTTGTACAAGCAGGGGCACCTTGCCATCCTTAAAGGTAATTTGTCGCCCGAGGGCGCGGTGGCCAAAATAACCGGCCTGAAGAACCCGGTCATTACCGGTCCGGCGCGCGTATTCGATGATGAACAATCGGCGCTGCAAGCCATTCTGGATGGCCGGATCAAGGCGGGCGACGTCATGGTGCTGCGCTACCTTGGTCCCAAGGGCGGCCCTGGCATGCCCGAAATGCTGGCGCCCACAGGCGCGCTGATCGGCGCAGGACTGGGCGATTCGGTCGGACTGATCACCGACGGGCGATTCTCGGGCGGAACCTGGGGGATGGTGGTGGGTCATGTGACGCCCGAAGCGGCCGTTGGCGGCACCATTGCCCTGGTTCAGGAAGGCGATTCCATTACGTTCGACGCGCATCAATTGTTATTGCAATTGAATGTGCCCGACGCCGACATCGATGCGCGGCGGGCGCAGTGGGTCGCGCCTAAACCTCGCTACACACGGGGCGTTCAGGCCAAGTTTGCGTTCAATGCATCAACCGCAAGCACGGGCGCGGTACTGGACAGATTCTGAGCGGGCTCTGACGCATGCAAGCCAGGGCTGGCGGCCCTGGCAGATTACGTGTTATGAACCGGCGTTGTTGGGCAGGCGCGGTCATGCCGTCGGGCAGCACCCGGACGCTCGCGCCAAGGCAGTTGCGGCATCACAGCTGTAGCATGGCGGCTGTCGCAAAAGCCGCTGCCGCAAAAGCCCGGTGGTACGCCGGTAATATGCTGTATCGAGCCTGTGCAACAGACGGGTGTGTATCTAGCATTGGCGTGAACCCATTTTCGTCGTGTACACTTCACTACCAGGACATCAACACTTTCAGGGGCCACACCATGAGTGCTCTGGCACATGCGATTAATGCCTTTGCCCGCACCGACGGGGATCACGTTACGCCCATTCCGTCGCTCACGTTCCACCGCCGCCAGTCGCCGACCGATCCACTGCATTGCATTTATGGTTTCGGCCTGGGGGTGGTTGCGCAAGGCGCCAAGCAGGTAACGCTTGCGGACCGGGTGGTCGACTATGGCCCCAGCCAGTGCCTTCTTGCCACCATTGATCTGCCCGTGTTATCTCGCGTAACCCAGGCCAGCATGCGAGAACCCTATCTGGGCCTGATGCTGGCGCTGGACGCGCATTCGATCGTGCAGACTGCAGCGGAAATGCAATTGCTGCGCCCGGCAAAGGACAGTGCCTGCCAGCCCGTGACGGTACAAAAGCTGGATCATGCCCTGGCCGACGCCCTGATGAGAATGGTCAATCTGCTGAACGAACCCGCGCTGGCGCCCCGGCTGGCGCCTTTGATTCAACAGGAAATCACCATTCGCCTGCTGACCGGCCCGCATGGCCCGCAGTTACTGCATCTGGTGGCGGCCGGTTCACCCAGCCAGAAAATCGCCAGGGCCGTGGCCTGGCTCAAACAGAATTTCACCCAGCCGATGCATGTCGATGAGCTGGCGGCCCGTGCGGGAATGAGTTCCTCTACGTTTCGGCACCATTTTCGTGCGATTACCGGCATGAGCCCGTTGCAATTTCAAAAGCAGTTGCGCTTGCAGGAGGCCCGGCAACTGATGCTCAACCAGAATCTGGATGCGGGGCACGTGGGCGGGCTGGTAGGGTATGAAAGCGCATCGCAGTTTAATCGTGAATACAGTCGCCTTTTTGGCGCGCCGCCGCAACGTGATGTCAGGCGTATGCGCGTGAGCACCAGCCAGTCTTCACAGTAAAGCAGCAGACGCGCGCATCAGGCGCATCTGTGCCTGTATGACAGCCGTCATTGCAGATGGAGCGGGGGTATCTCATGTGTGATTGCCAAAAGCCCGAACACCCGATTCGGGCAATAAAGATCAGAGCGGCCACACTCACGCTATCCTGCCATGGGCCTGCGCGGCAACCTGGCAAAGCGCCGGATCCGGCGCAACGGCGTCCTCGACGGTTCAGCGAATTAGGCAAACATTACGGAGAATTGGGCAATTTATCCGATATTTTCGAACCTATAATGATCTGACATCACCGGGCCGCTTGCCTGCGCTGAGCGCAGTTCCAGGCTCCTGCCAACGCTTATGGCGTCGTTTGTTTGTGTGGGCCTCGGCCAGAGATCGTCCGGGCATCGACGGTCTGGTCGGCATGCGTTTACAAGCAATGTGCTCAATCCTGTTGTATTCCCTTTTCAATCCATTCTTCTTCGATGCAAGTCGTTGCGAATGCCTGATGCAGTTCAATTACGGAGCGTTTTCTCATCATGAGTATCCTCAATATCAATGGCAGTGATCATAAAGTTGATGTCGATCCGGGTACGCCGGTTCTTTGGGCGTTGCGCGATGCGCTGGATATGACCGGAACCAAATTCGGCTGTGGCGCTGCGCTGTGCGGCGCCTGTACCGTGCATCTGGACGGGCAGGCCATCCGTTCCTGTGTCACGCCGATCTCGGCTGCCCAGGGTAAAAAAATCACCACCATAGAAGCAGTGACCGACGGCAGCGACCCGGTCGGCGCCGCTGTCCATGCAGCGTGGGTCAAACATGATGTGGCGCAATGCGGTTATTGCCAAAGTGGCCAGATCATGAGCGCGACCGCCTTTCTCAAAAGCAGGCCGAAGGGCAGCCAGCCTACTGCTGATGAGATTGATGCAGCCATGGCCGGCAATATCTGCCGCTGCGGCACCTATACCCGCATTCGCGCTGCCATCGCCGATGCCGCCCAAACCCTTGCCTGAACGGAGTCCTGCATGTCGAACACTACTTTCCATAGCGAATTGCCTCGCGCATTGCAACACATTCTTGAACAGGGTCAGGCCGATCGCCGTCCTGGGCTGGCCCGACGCAGTTTTTTGAAGATGGTTGGCGCAGGCGGCCTGGCTTTAGGCGCATTCCCGCAAGTGCTCATGGCGCAGGAGGCAAACGGCGCACCGTCTGCGGCCCCGACGCTCAAGCCGGGTCAGCAGCCTTCTGCATTCGTGCATATCGCCCCCAGCGGCGAGGTGACAGTGACGATTAATCGCCTGGAATTTGGCCAGGGTGTGCAGACGGGCCTGCCGATGATTCTGGCCGAGGAACTGGATGCCGACTGGCGCCTGGTGCGCAGCCGTAACGGCAGCAATGATATTGCCTACCAGGATCCGCTGTTTGGCATGCACCTGACGGGTGGGTCGACCTCAATCAAGCACAGTTACACCCAATATCGCGAACTGGGCGCCCGTGCGCGGGCCATGCTGATGTCCGCCGCAGCTGAACGCTGGAAAGTGGACGTGGCCAGTGTGCGCACGCAAGCGGGCACCGTGCTGGGCCCTGAGGGCCGTCAGGCCAGCTACGGTGAATTGGCCGAGGCCGCCATGGCGCTGCCTGTGCCCGAAAAGGTGGAACTCAAGGATCCGAAAGCATTCCGCATCATCGGCAAAGCGACGACGCGCATCGATGCCAAAGCCAAGAGCAGCGGACAGCAGGATTTCGGCATCGATATGAATCTGCCGGGGCAATTGACTGCGGTGGTAGCGCATCCGCCCGTGTTCGGCGGCAAGCTCGCTTCCATGGATGATGCGGCCGCGCGCGCTGTCAAAGGTGTCAAGGCAGTGCTGCGGGTCCCGGTGGATGGTGGTGGACAAGGCGTAGCGGTCATTGCCGACGGATACTGGCAAGCCAAGCAGGGGCGCGATGCGCTCAAGCTGCAATGGGATACGGCCAGTGTCGAGAAGGTAGACAGCGAAAAACAACTGGCCCAGTACCGGGAGCTGGCAGACAAGCCGGGCCCTCGTCTGTATGAGGCAGATATGTCGCCGCTGGCCTCGGCGCCGCACAAGCTGGATGCGGAATTTTTCTTTCCATATCTGGCTCACGCGCCCATGGAGCCGTTGAACTGTACTGTTCAGGTGACAGAAAGCGGCGTACAGCTGTGGGTTGGCACGCAAATGCCCGGCTTTGATGCTGCGTCCGCAGCGCGTGTGCTGGGCGTCAAGCCTGAGCAGGTTCAGGTCCATGTGCAGACCGCTGGGGGCGGATTCGGCCGGCGTGGCGTGGGTACCAGCGATTTTGTCGTGCTCGCCTGCGAAGTGGCGAAAGCGGCCGGAACAGCGGGCCTGACTGCGCCGATCCGCACGCTATGGAGCCGAGAGGACGACATCAAGGGCGGCTACTACCGACCCGTGCATCTGCATCGCGCACGTATCGGCTTTGATGACAAGGGCAAGGTGCTGGCCTGGGAGCACGTGCTGGTGGGGCAATCCATTGTCGCGGGCACCCCAATGGCGTCAATGATCAAAAATGGCATTGATGCGACCGCCACCGAAGGGATGCGCGACCCGTATCCGGTGCCGATGCAATTGACGGTGCATCACCCCAAGGTGAATGTTCCCGTCTTGTGGTGGCGCAGTGTCGGCTCCACGCATACGGCCTTCGTCATGGAAACGTTGATTGATGACATTGCGCGCGCAACCAGACAGGACCCGGTTGAGTACCGGCTGGGGCTCTTTGGCGACAAAAGCCCGCGCCACAAGGCCGCGCTGCAATTGGCGGTAGAGCGCAGCGGTTATGGCAAGAGCACCTTGCCCGACGGACATGCCTGGGGTGTGGCGGTGCATGAGTCCTTCAGTTCGGTTGTGGCGTATGTGGTAGAGGCGTCGGTGCAGGATGGAAAACCTGTGCTCCACCGGGCAACCGTTGGCGTGCATTGTAATCTTGCCGTCAACCCGCGCAGCGTGGAAGCGCAGGTGCAGGGCGCGGCCATCATGGGCCTGTCCATGTGCCTGCCGGGTGCTGCCATTACCCTGAAGGACGGCCAGGTGCAACAGAGCAATTTTGGCGACTTCAGCGTGCCGCGGATTACCGACGCGCCAGAGATCGCCGTGCATATTGTGCCCAGCGCCGAGCCGCCTACCGGCATGGGAGAGCCGGGCCTGCCGCCGTTGGCGCCCGCTTTTGCCAATGCCATCGCCAGCATTACCGGCAAGCCATTGCGCAATCTGCCTTTCAAGCTGGGCTGAGCGAAGCGGTCAGCGCATCAGTAACCGCCCCGGATGGCAGATCGTCATCCGGGGCGGTTTGTTTTTGCCGCAAGGCCGCAGACCAGGGCATTAGCTGTGATAGAGCGTTGCAGTAACGCTCCTGTCATGCAGGCGGATACGGATGATCAAGGTCGACATCGGCGACCTTAAGGGAATTGCAAACAGCCCCTGCGGTCGCGTTCGGATCGCAGGGGCTGTAAGTAACGACACCACGGGTTGGCCGTTGAATCAGCGATTGACCAGCTTGGCCGGAAATGCCGCCAGCACAAGTACCGCGTTGAGCAACAGGCATACCGCAAAGAACCATAAGGCAGCATGTGCAGTGCCGGTCAAGTCGGTTGCCCAGCCAATGAGCGAGTTGCTGACCAGGCCGGCAATATTGGCGATGGAGCAGGCCAGGGCAAAACCGGTAGCCGCGGCGGTGCCTTTCAGAAAGGTTGCAGGCAGACTGAAGAAGACGGGCACCGCGCCCAGCAAGGCGCACGAAGCAATCGTAAAGGTGACAACGGTCAGGATCAGGTTGCTTGAAAAAAATGTGCTGCAGGTCAGGGCGATGGCGCCTACGGTAAGGGGAATGGCTAAATGCCAGCGACGCTCGCGATAGTGATCCGAGCTGGCGCCGATTGCCAGCATGCCGATCACGCCTGCAATGCTGGGTATGGCCGTCAGCAAACCGATGTCAAAGGTGTCTGCTACACCGGCATTACGGATGAACGAGGGCATCCAGAAGCCGATGGCATAGGCGCCCAGCAGAATCGAAAAGTCAATACTGCCCAGCATCCATACTTTGATATTGAAAAAACCGTCCTTGAAAGAATGCTTGCTGTGTTTACCTTCGGCATTGTCGTGGTCCAGATCACGCTGCAGCAACGCACGCTCTTCATTGTTCAACCACTTGGCCTTGTGATGGTTGTCAGGCAAGGCCCAGAATGTCAAAAGGCCGAGCAGCACACTTGGAATGGATTCGAGCAGAAACAGCCACTGCCAGCCGCGCAAGCCATGCAACTGGTCAAAATGGTCCATGATCCAGCCTGAGATGGGGCCGCCGATAACGCTCGATAGCGGCAGGCCGATCATGAACAAGGCAATGATTTTCCCACGCCGGTAAGTCGGATACCAGGTGGTCAGGTAATAGAGGACGCCTGGCAGGAAGCCCGCCTCGGCGGCGCCCAGGAAAAAACGCAGGGTGTAAAACTGCGTGGGTGTGGTGACGAACATGGTCAGGCCTGACAGAATGCCCCAGGTAATCATGATCCGGGCGATCCACATTCGTGCGCCGACCTTTTCCAGGATCAGATTGCTGGGCACTTCGAAAATAATGTAGCCGACAAAGAACAGGCCTGCACCCAGGCCATAGGCGGTCACGCTGAACTGCAGATCTTCCACCATTTGCAATTTGGCAAA
>DATGQC010000398.1:0-5595 GCA_035304425.1 Advenella sp. | reverse complement strand
GCCACATCCATTCCATCCGGAGCATATTTAATGAAAACCGCACAAGAACTGCGCGTAGGTAACGTCGTCATGGTGGGCACCGAACCCCTGGTCGTGCAAAGAGCTGAATACAACAAATCCGGCCGTAATTCCGCTGTTGTCAAACTCAAATTCAAAAACCTGCTGACAGGGTCAGGCAGCGAACAGGTCTCAAAAGCCGACGAGAAATTCGAAGTCGTCATGCTGGAAAAGAAAGAGTGCACCTATTCGTATTTCGCAGACCCCATGTACGTTTTCATGGACGAAGAATACAATCAGTATGAAGTTGAAGCCGAGAGCATGGGCGACGCGCTGAATTACCTGGAAGAAGGCATGACTGTTGAAGTCGTTTTCTACGAAGGTCGCGCCATCTCCGTAGAACTGCCAACAATCATTGTTCGTGAGATCACTTACACCGAACCCGCTGTCAAGGGCGATACCTCCGGCAAAGTGCTGAAACCCGCCACAATCAGCACCGGTTACAATCTGGCCGTCCCGTTGTTCTGCAATATCGGCGATAAAATCGAAATCGACACACGCACGAACGAATACCGCAGTCGTGTCATGTAATGATGCATAATCGGGCCGGCGTTTTTTTTACGAAAATCGCAAGCCCTATTATGAGAGAGCCCGCCGGCCAGGCTGATCAGATCAGCAGGCCAAGCGGGCTTTTTTTTATTCTCAAAATGCGGGGCGTATTGCCCGCAACAACCACATCGTTCCTGCGAGAACCGGGAAGTCGCGAGGCTGATCAGGCCGGGCAGCCTGACATGGTTGCGACAGCGGTGGGTTTGACGGCCGACAGGGCGACACTGATATACCAACAGCGCTATGGCAACCACCAATATAACAACATCAGTCCCTGAAATTATTGAAGCTTAACGGCGCATCGGCCACTTCCTTTTTCAGCAGGGCAATGACTTCCTGAAGCACATCACGCTTGGCGCCGGTGACTCTGACAGTATCGCCCTGGATACTTGCCTGCACCTTCAGTTTACTGTCCTTGATAATACGTACGATTTTCTTGGCCAGATCGCCGGTCACGCCTTTCTTGATGGTGTTGAACTGCTTGAGCTTGTCACCGGAGATTTTCTCTTCCTTGCCTTTTTCCAGAAACCGCAGGTCCACATTGCGCTTGGCCAGTTTATTGAGCAGTACTTCGCGCACCTGCCCCACCTTGAAGTCATCATCGGCATAAATCACCAGTTCCAGGTCTTTCTGCTCGATGCGGGCATCGGATCCTTTGAAATCGAAACGGGTGGAAACTTCTTTGTTGGCCTGATCGACTGCATTGCGCACCTCTGTCATTTCGGCTTCACTGACCACGTCAAAACTTGGCATTCCTCTCTCCATCTATTGAAATTAAAGGGTATTCTACGCGTCCTGCCACGGCGTTTCAATGAAACGACGGCGTCATCACGAACGTAAATATTTATAAAAACCAGCAAATACTGACTGCAATATGACACTCAAACTTGGTAGACTTGGTCTGAGCATTGCTAGATGTCAATTGAGTTGACTCAGTTTGACCGCGATCGCTCCCCACCATTGAATAAGGATTCCCATCATGAGTGCACTTAATATACTTGAATCCCTGCTCAGCGCCGGCAAATCGGCAATGAATCAGGCTGGATCATCAGTAAAAAATGCCACATCCGGTGACAAATCGCTGCTGTCCGACGGTGATAAAACAGCCCTGAGTGCAGGTGTATTGGGCATGCTGGTGGGGCACAAAGCCAACAGCAATCTGGCAACCTACGGTGGATTGGCCGCACTGGGCACGGTGGCCTATCGTGCCTACCAGCGCTGGCAGGCAAACCAGTCTGACCGCCAGCCGGAGATGCAAGCATCGGCCCCACCCGCCGCGACCACCCAGTCGCAGCCACCAACACCCATCAACCAATTGCCCGCAGCGCAGGCGGAAGTGCAAAGCAAGGCCATACTGACCGCCATGATTGCCGCCGCCAAAGCCGATGGTCATATTGAGGATAACGAGCAGACTATCCTGGATCAATACTTCAGCAAAATGAGCACGCCGGAGGAACAGGCATGGCTCAAGGCCGAGCTGGCCAAGCCGGTGGATCCGGTTGCCGTCGCCAGCCTGGCAACAGACCCGCACCTGGCATCGCAAATGTATGCGATCAGTGTATCCATCATAGACAGCACGAACTTCATGGAAAAAGCATATCTGGATGAACTGGCCAAACAACTTGACCTGACGCCGGAACTCAAAGCGGAACTGGAAACCCAGGTTGCCAAGGCTTAAATTGTCTTTGGCTGATCAGGCAGCAACTGAACAGCGTCACATTGATGCCAGCCTGCTGGAATAAATCCTGACCGGCCAATCTGCCCCTGTCATCCTGGTAACAACGGCCTGCCCCTGCGAAAGTTGCCGGCACGGCCGTTTTTGATTGCCGCTGTCTGCAACATCAGCCCGCACGAAACCGCAAGGGACTCGAAAGTCCGGGATCCACGCCCTGGACCAGCAAATCGTCCGGCACGGCCTCGTTCAGGGCCACTGCAACGGCCAGACGGGAAACGCCATCCGAGGACTGAATACCATAGCCGCCCTGCCCGGCCAGCCAGAAAAAACCTTCGGCAGCAGGATCCCACCCGATCACAAGATTGCCGTCCGGCGCGAAACTGCGCAAGCCTGCCCACACGTGCGTAGGCCGGCGAATGTGCAGCGTCGTCGCCTGCTCAATATGATAAATGCCGGTTGCAATATCCAGCTCTTCGGCTACGACATCCTGCGGCTCCACATCGTCGGCATTTGCAGGCGAGCCCAGCAGTTGACCGGCATCGGGCTTGAAATAATAAGTCTCTTCAATATCACATACCATGGGCAGCGTTTGCAGATCCAGCCCTTCGGGCGCGCCGAAGGTGAATGCGCTGCGCCGGCGAGGCTGAATTCCCACGGCCTGCACCCCGCAAGCCTGCGTCAACATCGGCCCAGGCCCCGGCAGCATTAACAACGTGACGTGCACGAAATTGTTTGCCATCGGCGCTTTCCAGTGTCCACACCCCGTCCTGCCGCCGTCCCTGGCGAATGTCCGCAGAGAAAACCAGCTCGGCGCCGTTGCGCTTCATCCCCTTCAGATACCCCTGATGCAAGGCATCAACGTCGATATCTTCGGCGTCTCGTTCATAAATGCCGCCATATAGATTATCCGGCTTCATACACGGCACGCGTTCAAGGACCTGCGCCGCGGTGAGCCATTCGACATTCGGAGCACGGGCAAGCAGCTCATGATAGGTGCTGTCAAGTATCTCTTTTTGTGCATGAGTCGCTACATAGATACAGCCCCTGGGATGCAGCACCGGATGTTCAGAAAAACCACTAGACTGGGCGTGCTCGAAAAATGACCGACAGGCGCGGGTCAGCGCCTGCAGTTGCGGCGGCCCGTAGGTTTCGATGAACATGGCGGCGGAGCGCCCGGTTGAATGATATCCGGCATGGGACTCTCGTTCCAGCACCAGAATCGTGCCTGGTCGCTGCGACAGCTGATAGGCAAAAGACGCGCCGGCAATCCCGGATCCGATCACAATATAGTCAAACACTGCTGTATCGCTCAAAATCTTCCTCCGCTTTGTTGGCCGATGGCGGCTGGCTTTGTGGTCAGCGCATCGTTATGCGTGCCCCATCTGGCCGGGTAAGGCCAGACCGGATACACCCTTGGATATTATGAATGAGATTGACCGTAAAAGCACGCCCACCCCCTGATTTGCAGGGGGATTTACAGCCAGCCGGTCTTGCGGAATTGACGGAACAGCAGACCGCAAATCAGAAACATCAACAACATCACCAACGGATAGCCGTAGGTCCAGTTCAACTCCGGCATATTGGTAAAGTTCATGCCGTAGATCCCTGCGATGGCGGTGGGAACGGCCAGTATCGCCGCCCAGGAAGCCAGCTTTTTGGTAATGTCGGTCTGATGCGCCTGAGCGATCATCTGGCTGGCTTCGAAGGCAAAAGCCAGCGATTCGCGCAAGGCGTTCATCTGGTCGTCAATTCGCGCTACCCGGTCGGCAACGATACGATAATAGCCTTGTGAGTCCTGCTCCACAAAGGCCAGATTGACCACCGACATGCGGGTACAAATCTCAATCACCGGCGCAATCGAGGTGTGCACACGCAGCAAGTCCCGCCGCAGCTTGTACAGTTTGCGCACATCGGATTCACGAAAGCCGTGCAGGATCATTTTCTGTTCCAGCTGTTCGACATCAACCTCGAAGCTGCCGGCCAGCATCAGGTAGCTGTCTGCCAGTCCGTCCAATATCTCGGCCACCACGAAGTCACTGCCGCGGGCAATGAGTTCCGGCGAGCCCTCCAGACGCTTGCGCAAAGGCGTATTGGTCATTGCTTCGCCCCGCCTGACGGTAAGAATAAAACTTTGCCCGAAAATCATCTGCATCTCGCCATAGACGATTTTCTTGTTTTCGCGCGAAATGGTCACGGCCACAATCAGAATATAGTCGCCGTAATCGATCACTTTCGGACGGTAATGGCGCTTGACGATTTCCTTGGTCGCCAGCTTGCTGAACGACAAATTCTTGCAGGTCATGCGCAATTCTTCGTCAGACGGATCCTTCAAGCCCGTCCATAAGAGGTGATCCGCATCACGCTTGTAACCGGCAATTTTTTCCGGAGCAATAACGGCGTGACGCTGGCCGCGGACATACTCCACGGAAGCCACCACGCCCGAGTTGCTATCGGCGCCGGACGTTTTGGCTGCTGTACCGCTCGCTCCAGGCTTCTTTTGCGGAACGCCGGGGGCATCGGTGGCGCTGGCGGGCGCGGGAATATCGCCGGCAACATCGGCGGGCTGCTCGCCCGCTTTATTCCCGGGATTGTCCGCCACCCGGGCGCTCTCCCTGCCAGCAGTCTGGCCTGCAGTTGCTGTGGCGTCGCCCCGATCTGTCTTGTTTTCCCCGGGACCGACAGGACTTACGCTGTCCCCTGGTTTTTCGCTGGCATCGGCTTTTTTGTCATCTTCCATAACGGGCTCCCTGCAGATTGGCGATGATACCATTTTTACCTTACACCCGCGCTGTCGGCAAATGCAAGCGGTCTCAGGGGCAAAATCCGGTATAGTCAATCAATCCGCGGGTGATGATCATGCGCTGCACTTCGCTGGTTCCCTCGTAAATCTGGGTAATGCGAGCGTCGCGGTAAAAGCGCTGGACCGGATAGTCTTCAAGATAGCCATAGCCGCCATGGACCTGGATCGCCTGCGAGCAGACCTTCTCGGCCATCTCCGACGCAAACAGCTTGGCCTGGGACGCTTCGGACAGGCACGGGATCCCCTTATCCTTCAGGGACGCGGCATGCAGCACCATCAACCGGGCAGCGTTGACCTGGGTATGCATGTCTGCCAGCATATTGGCGATACTCTGGTGCTTGATCAGAGGTTCATTGAACTGAATACGATCTTTGGCGTAAGCAATCGCAGCCTCAAGCGCGGCGCGCCCGATACCCACCGCCTGCGCCCCGATGCCAATGCGTCCGTTTTCCAGATTCGACAGTGCGATCGATAAGCCCCGGCCACGTTCACCAAGCAGGTTTTCCTGGCCGAT
>DATGQC010000397.1:0-5027 GCA_035304425.1 Advenella sp. | reverse complement strand
TCCATCTTCCGGCAATGCCTTGGCGCATGCGTCGCGCACGCTTGATGGTCCGGTTTTGGTTTTGTAATAGTATGGCCTGATGTGGCTGCAGTTGTTGGCTTTTCTTTTTCCTGTTGACCAATACACATTCTATCGGAGGATTTATGTTCAGAAATGTTTTGCTTTGTCCAGTCCTGGCCTGCACGGTTATATTCGCATCTGCAAATAACCGAAGTTATGCCGCGACGCAAAGCGATATGAATCAGGCGGCCAGTACCGACTACAAAACAGCGGATGCGCGCTTGAATAAGGTTTACCGGGAAGTATTCAATAAGCTTGAGGCCGCCCAAAAATCCGATCTGAAAGCAGCTCAGAACGCCTGGATCCAGTTCCGCGATCTGGACTGCAAATTCCAAAGTTCGGGAGCGCAAGGAGGCTCCATACAGGCGATGCTCATCGCCGGCTGCATGACCGATAAAACGCAAGCGCGTGCCGACGAGCTCAATACGCTGCTGCAATGCAAGGAAGGCGATGTTTCCTGCGTTACCGCGCCTTGACCGGCAGTTTGCGGTAAGCGATTGCGCTTTGCGATAAACGACCGGGCGTCAGGGTGGCCCGCTCAGGGGGGCGTCTTGTCGCTACCTCAAAACCGGTGCAGCGCGTTTGTATTGCGGATCGGGAGAATGCTTATGCCACAACCTTCAGTGCAGATTCAATATCGTCGCCTCCTGCCAGGCGAAGTCGCGTTGCTGCGGCAATTGAATTTACTGTTTAGCCGGGCTTTTGACGATCCGGCCAGTTATGAGAGCAAGCCTGCGACGGACGCCTATCTGATGGATTTTCTGGCAAAGGACCACGTTTCTGTCTTTGTCGCGGTAAACGATGGGCGGGTGCTGGGCGGGCTGGTGGCGTATGCGCTGGACAAATTCGAAATGGCGCGGCGGGAATATTACATCTATGATCTTGCGGTTGATGCGGGGCATCGCAGGCGGGGTATTGCTACAGCGCTTATCCGGCATTTATGTGAGTTTGCGGCAGATAACGCAGGCTGGGTTGTGTACGTTCAGGCCGACAGGGGCGATGAAGCGGCTATTGCCTTGTATAACAAACTGGGTATGAAGGAGCATGTGCTGCACTTTGATATTCAGGTGCCGCTTCAACAAAGAGCGGACGATATTGACGCGTAAACGAAGCGCCTGGCCGAATCGTTGTCGTGTTCCGGCACAAGGCCACGATTTTTCCTTCCGAACATTAAGAATGTTATTAATCTGTAAATTAGGTTTAATGTTGCCTTTATCAGTACTAGGATATTAGCTATAGACTTCTTTTGAACATCGTTCCGACATGGCATTTGTCATAAGGACAGGAGGTGCAAATGGTCTGGCATACTGTTTTTTTCTTTGCCCTGACAGTCATATCCGCAGTACTGGGGTTTGGCGGATTTCTGAGTTGGGGGGCCCTGGTGGCGCAAATTCTGTTTATCATCTTTCTGGCGCTGACCCTGCTCACCATTTTTATTCAGAAGAAACGCTAGGATGCATACAGGTAAGTGAGGGCGCCCACGCATGCTGGGCGACCGGACAGGAAGACATCAGATATTGGGATTGATGTAACGTTAAAGATGCCGCTGTTATTGCCTTGTGCCCAGCAATAGCGCCAGCCGCGCCCGAATAATGATTTTTGCACCGCCCCGTATGCGCCCGACAGTGGTAGCAAGCGCAGTGACCCGGCCTGGCTCGCGGTATCGTATCCGGCGGCGTCGCTCAAAATAGAGCGGCAATGAAGGAAATCAGGCACCCTGGCGGGTGCCTGTCGTTTGAGCTTTACAGCCGATTCTGTTCGGCCCAGAAGTCGTTGACCTCGCGTTCGGCGTCCTCGCGCCTTCTGCCATATTTCTCTTGCAATACACCGCACATCTTCTGTGCGTTGCCGTTGACCTGCGCGATATCGTCGTCAGTCAGATCACCCCATTTTTCCTTGACGGAGCCTTTGATCTGTTCCCATTTTCCTTGAGCGATGTCCTGGTTCATTTTTATCTCCTTTCAACATAAGTACATTCAGGTGGAACAACTCCTGGCAGGAAGATCCACGACTCATACTAGCAATTAATATCCTCGTTTGGTCCGTTCCGTTACATGTTATTAATAAGTATAGGTATATGAAATAATTGGGGTTTTTTTGATTTTAAACGGAACAGTCTGCGCCTTGGTGGTCGGATCGGCGACGTTGCTGGCGCATTGACAGAATTTATTTTCGACACAAGTATCCGCTTTACGAGTGTTTACAAAACACCGCCGGCGATATTTGCATTCTCTTGCAGTGCAGGCAGATAATGAAGACGCTCATTTTGATTCAGGAGATATCGTCATGCCAGCGAAATCCAAAAGCCAGCAACAGGCAGCAGGCGCTGCATTATCAGCCAAAGAAGGCGAGAAGAAAGTGGGTGATTTGAAAGGCCCATCCAAATCAATGTATAAATCCATGTCCAAGAAGGAACTCAAGGAAATGGCCAGCACCAGCAGGTCAGACAAGCCCAAACACAAGCATTAACGCCTCGCTTGCGCAAAAAGCGCAGAGGCTTCATCGCTGCAAGACGGGGCTTGCTAAGCAGCGTTGTTTGCCGGGAGTTGCGCGGCATAAAAGGGAATGCGGCTTAACGCGTACAGGGCGCTGCGCTGGCGGATTTTTCGACTGCTGCCGGTAAATCGCCTGGTTTCGGTGAAGACAATTTCCTTTTTGTCGCCCGCTTGTCGGAATGCCCACGCATAGCATTGTGTACCTGCCTTGATAGCCGGGTCAATATCATCGACCACACCGGTATTGGACACCGCAATATTGGCCGCGCTTCGGGTGAGCGCACCCACGGCCATCTCCCTGGCCACCTGCTCGCTTGTAAGATTGAATCTCTCAATCGTTTCAGCGCTGACATTCAATATCCGCTGCTTGGCGGCAATCGTATATGTGACAAAGGCGCAGTCCAGCAACGTGCCCGCGTTGGGCGCTTCGGAAAGGGTCGAGGCGATCAGTCCGGCGGTGCATGACTCTGCAGTAACCAGGGATAAGTCATGATCTGCCATGTATCGGGCAACGAGTTTTATAGATAGCATTGGCAATCCGGCATTGGTAAATAAAAAACGGATGGGTCAGTATCAAATCAACAACTTGATTTTATACCAGTCCAGGAAATACAGATCAGCGGTTGCTACCCTATACACCGGCGGCCAATTGAAATATTTATTGATCGATATCAAAACCGTCGTCACATGCATACGATATAAATACCACTAGATTGATTTTTCAAGTCTGTTTTTCCCACGCATGGCCGCCATGATGTTGCCGGCATACGGCCGGCGCTTTCGCTGCAGATCCCAACTGCGCCGGGATAGCAGCCACTATCCTTTTCAGCCACTATCCTTTTTTATGACCGGAGGTATTCATTGTCCTTGTTTGATTCATCAGATAGATATGGTCTGGTTTCACGGGTGTTGCATTGGCTCATGGCCTTGGGTTTTGCCTGGATGTTTTTTACCGCTGCGTTGCATTATTTTGCAGATGAAACACTCATGACCGATACGCTGTGGCCGACGCACTCGGTCATGGGCTTCACCGTGTTCTGTCTGGGGGTATTCAGAGTCATCTGGGCCACGCTCAATATTTCGCGCCGGCCCCCATCGTTGTCCATCATGTCGGGGCTGGGGCATGCCGTATTGTATGCCCTTATGCTGATCATTCCGGCGCTGGCATTATTGCGCACCTACGGCGCGGACCGCCCGTTCTCTTATTTGGGTATGGCGTTGATGGAACCCACCGGCCAGAAGGTCCAATGGATGATTGATCTGGCCGGGCTGCTGCATGGTGAGCTCGGCTGGACGTTACTGGCGCTGGTCATCGGTCATATTGGCATGGTGTATGCCCACAGAAAAGCCTGCGGTGCGCCCGATGTGCTGCCGCGCATGCTTTGATCGGACCAGGTTCGCGCGCGTCGTATGGCTCGCGCGATGAGCGGCAGCGCATACAGCGTCTGTTTGCCGACAGCCGGCACGACTTTAATACAGTCTGCCGGCTTTTTCCGATCGTCTGATTCGGCGACGCCTTCATGGGCGATATTCATGCGCCGCAGGCTTATTTGCCGTCAACTGGACGGCCAAGGAACCGGGCAGAGTGCGCAAAAAAGCGTGCCCCAGCCTGCCTTCAGCCTTTACTTCTCCAGCCTTTATTTTTACCACCCGTGGTCAATGTTTTGGTGTAATGGACTAATATTGGGCTGAATACGCATTGCCGTTGGTACCTGATCTGCATGGCGGTCATCTGCCGCATGCCATGAACTTGGCAGGTCATTGATGATGGGTGTAATATGCAGGAAAAGGAGGCGGCCAAATGACGACGAAGTTCAAAAAAGGTGACCATGTCAGCTGGAATAGCGAAGCGGGCCATGTTTCCGGCAGAATTATCGCTATTCATACCAGCGACTTCGATTACAAGGGGCACGTTCATCATGCGTCGAAAGATGAGCCCCAATACGAAATAAAAAGCGATAAAACCGATCACATCGCCGCACACAAGGGCAGCGCGTTGCGACATATCAAATGAAGGCAGGCGCCGCGTCTGTCAGGGCTATAGCGGTCTGTTCGACATGACTCGTGCACACCGGCCAGCATGGCCATCTTGCCGTGAACGTGTCGCTCGAACCGCCAGACGACTGCATGGCAGATTCAGCGCATTTCAAGTATGAATAATTCGATCAACAATGGCGATGACCGTTCATTCGCACAATATATCAATGCAATTCGCAGTTGCCGGGTCTGTCATGATCAGCCGCGGTATGGACAGGCCATGGCGCCGGAACCACGACCTATTATCCAGGTGTCTCAGACAGCAACTATCTGTATCGCCAGCCAGGCGCCCGGCACGCGGGTGTATGAAACCGGACGCCCGTTCAATGACGCTTCCGGGGTTCGGCTCAGGCAATGGATGGGGGTATCTGATGAGGAATTCTACGACGATTCGCGGATTGCAATTATACCCATGGGATTCTGTTTTCCCGGACT
>DATGQC010000396.1:0-12966 GCA_035304425.1 Advenella sp. | reverse complement strand
AATCCTTTTGGCAACAGGCACCCGAAAGGAATATCATAGGACCCGCCTCCCTCCACAGGGATACGCAGTTGACCGATGCCGGCCTCATGAATATCCACATGGTGGCTGCCCTTGCCGATCGCATCTTTTCGCTTTCTTGCCGAAAGCACATCGTCCTGTGTAAGCACTTCGTCGCAGGCAATGCGCCGCGTCTCTCGTATACCGATGCGTTGCGCCAGCCCTGACAGCACCGTCTGTTCAAAGCCCGGCACCCGATGACGCATGAAATTGGTGCAGATCTCGATCTGCTTGCTTAGCGGTTCCAGCACCGCGCTTAAATCCCGGGTGCGAGTGGCATCAACATTGGCCACGCGTGTGGTGTTCAGGCAAACTTCCCGTTTTTGCGATGAGGTTGGCTGGATCATGATCAAAGCCGTCGGATAAAGCTCTCCAGCCTCTATTGCATTTGCCATAAGCGGGCCATCCCCTTTCAGAAACACAGTGGGGTAACCCTGCTTTTTCACTTCCTGGGCGATTTGCTGATCGCTGCGCCCGCCGCGAATGGCATCACTTTCTCCCAACGCAAAGTGCTCTGGCTCGCGGGCAAGAAAATCCAGCAATGCCGGCGTATCGACATTGGCAAGGCGGAACATTAACGACAAAGGCTGGTACTGCCCGTTATCACCACTCAGATAAGACGCCCCCGCCATGGCAGCAATATCGCCATCTCCCGAGGCATCGATGAACATAGCAGCGGTAATGCGCGTACGCCCCTGCTTGTTCAGAATATGCACCGACCGGACCTGCGCATCGGTATGCTCCACGTCATATGCGAAGGTATGCAACAGCAGCCTGACGCTATGTCGGCCAAGCAGGTTCGCCACGGCCAGCTTCATGATTTCAGGGTCATAGCAGACGTAATGGATCAAACGCCAGTCGTTCAATGCGCCGATATACCCGCCCAAACGGCGGCATTCCTCCAGCAACTCGGTAATAAAACCGCCCACGACCCATTCTCCGCGACCATTGAGTGCGCCATCTATGGCCATCCCCGTGAGCAGTTCTCCACCGGGCATGGCGCCGGACTCCACCAGAATCACATCCAGTCCCTTGCGGGCGGCAGTGACTGCGGCGGCGACGCCAGCTGCCCCGGCGCCGACCACCAGCACATCGGTTTGCAGTGCCTGTATTTCATCTGTTCTCATCACTCATCCCTATTGTTCATATATTGAAAAAATAGTTATATTTCTTATCATTGACGGTGATAATTATGGGTTTTTACCAACAAAATAAGAATACCATTTCAATCGTAATGTTCATATAATGAACTAATGAACGATGGAACCCAGGTTGTACAACGCGTATTTGCCCTTATTCGGGCCATTTCCACCCGCCCACATTCCGGCTGGCGCTTGTCAGAACTCGCCTCTTATTGCGAACTGAACCATTCCACCACCCACCGGCTTTTAAATGGGCTGGTGCGTGAGGGCATGGTGATGCAAGACAGCAGTACACGCCGCTATCGCCTGGGCCGGCTGGTGTTCGAACTGGGGCTTGCCGTGCGGGACGAATTTGACTGGCAGACGTTGTGCACACCCATTTTGAAACGGGTGGCAGAGGCAACCGGGGATACCGCATTTTTCAATTTGCGCAGCGGGCATGAATCCATCTGCATTGCCCGCTGCGAAGGCGCCTATCCGCTAAAAGCGCTCACCGTTGAAGTCGGCGGCCGGCGCCCGCTTTGCGTTTCTGCCGGCGGCGCGGCCATGCTGGCCCATATGGCCGAGGAAGAGGTGGAAAAAGTCATGCAGGCCAGCGCGCGCTATCTGAAGCGCTTCGGACCGGACAGAATACACGCGATTGAACGCCTGTTGCAGGAATCCAGGGAACTTGGCTATGGCTACAATAGCGAATTGATCATTCCTTCTGTATGCGCCATCGGCGTAGCCATATGCAACCAGGCCGGCGAACCGATAGCCGCCATCAGCGTTGCCACTATAAAGAGTCGGCTTTCAGGTTCGCGCCGTCAGGAAGTACTGAATGTTCTCAGGCGGGAAACGCGGCTGGGCGACACAATCGAAGTACGATAATGTCGCAACCTCTGGTCCCGCCAGGCCCGGCACAAGCACGTTGACTGGAGCGGGTGAATAACCGCGCCTGTCAGACGCAGTCTGCCACGTCTGTTAACGCAGCTCAAAACCCAGATTATTAAGCGCCTCAACCAGCCGATGGCGACCGGTTAGCGCCTCGGGACCGCGGAGCCGGTTCAGCGAATGCAAATCCCAAGGCCCGGCATTCTTCATGCCCTGCGTCTTATAGAACTCAGCCATAGTGGCGTTGTAACTTTGCGCCGCCGCCTCCAGAGCAGACGCATCGTACTGCTCTTTATGCAGTACTGCCGCCTGGGGCAGACGCGGTTTGACTGATGCCGGTTTAAGCGGATCCGGATAACCAATGCACATGCCAAACGTCGCAAACGCATAATGGGGCAGACCAAGCTCCTTGGCCACTTCCTCGGGATGATTGCGCATCCCGCCAATGTATACCACGCCCAAGCCCATTGATTCAGCAGCAACCGCAGCATTCTGCGCCGCCAGCGCCGAATCGATGGCGGCAACCAGAAACGCTTCCATATATGTCAGGCCCTCATGCGCCACGCCATGTTTGATACCCAGTGATTTCAGGCGCGCCAGGTCAGCCACCCAGACAAGAAACAACGGGCAGCGCCGTATGTGCTCCTGGTTACCCGCCAGTTGCGCCAACCGGTCTTTGCGCGCCGCATCCTGGACAGCGACGACGCTCCAGGTTTGTAAATTCGAGGATGTGGATGCAGACTGTGCGGCTGCCACCAGCAATTCCAGGGCGCCAGGCTTGAGCGCATCGCTGGTGTAGGCGCGTACAGAGCGATGACTGAACAGCGTCTCGATCGTGGCATTCACGTCGTCTGGAATGAACGCGGCCTGCTGATAGCGCGCCTGCACAAGGTCTTGCGCCGCACCAGGGGCTGACGCCCGAATCAAAGAATCTTTACTCATAAACACAACTCCAATCAGGAATGACATGCCAAGTCACAATCGCCGTGACGCTTATCATCAATATCGATATTGGCATAATGATAAACGCATCATCATCATTAAAGTAATAACGCCTTCGTCTTTAGATATTCGATTATCTGCGCGATTCCGGCTTGCAGCGCGGGTCTGTTCTCTTTGCGCACGACTACGGCTATCGCAACGAACATCGCCTCTACCAGGCCGGCATTCAGCGGCGATGTGCGGTGGCCTGTTCCTCGACCATGGCTTTGATTTCCCGTGCCATGGGATCGCGTAATTCTTCCAGGACATGGGCCACCAGCCCTATGGCGCGCGCCATGACGCCGATTCCCCGCACAATGTTCCATGGAATCTGCAGCTCGCTGGCCACAGCGGCAATCGCCCCTGTCGCATTCACCGGCAGACTTTTGCCCAACTGCTTGCCGGCCTCATCCGCCACCGCCTTCATTAACGCAACATACGGGCCCGAAAAGCCGTTTTCTTCAGCAATATCAAACAAGCGGGGCGCCCGCGGGTCCACGGGTTTATGAATATGATGGCCGATTCCGGGAATGGCGCTGCCGTTGCTGCGCTGCTGCGCAACAATTTGCCGGGCAAGCACGGACATATCTACCGCTGCGGCCGGATCAGGCAACGCGGTTTGCAGCAGCCGCGCAGCATTCTCCATGCTGCCCACAAACACGCTGCCAAGTCCGTTCAAACCAGCAGCCACGGCTGCCTGCATGGCCTCGGGCGCCCCGCAAATGGTCATGCGAGTCACAATCGCGCTGGGCGTCATGCCATGCTCCACCAAAATGACAGCCAGCGCATTGAACACCCGGGACTCCCGCTCGTTGGGCAAGCGATCGGTCAGCTCCAGAAAAGCCATATCTCCCAGCGACACCTTACCCATAATATCCCGGCACAGATCCAGGCCCTTGATGGTAATGGTGTCTTCGGTACTCCAACTGATATCGGTCCTGATCTGCTTGCGCTTAGCCATATATCGCTGCCCCCTCGTATCCTGTGGTCTATCAGATTTTCAGTTTATTGGTTCAGTAAATCCAGGCCTGGCCTGATGAATATCCTATCAACCATCAGATTTATCGCCCGCCTGGTTTCATCCCTGCAAATCCACCGCCCTGGCGCGAATCGTCGCATCTTCTCGCAGGACAGCCTTGGCAATTTTGTGAGTAGGCGTAAGCGGCAAGGCATCCAGCAATACCACGTAACGCGGCACCTTAATGGCGGCCAGCCGATCCGCGCACCATGCAGCCACGTCGGATTCGCTCAGCGTCGCGCCTGGCCGGGCCACCACGGCCACAAAGATATCGTCCTCCCCCACCTCCGAAGGCACCGCCAATGCAGCCACCTGAAAGACGTCCGGATGTTCGCCAATCACCATTTCAAGTTCGGCTGCTGCGATATTTTCACCGCGCCGCCGGATAATATCTTTCTTGCGGGAGATGTGAAAATAAAAACCGTCGGCATCACGCCGCACCAGATCGCCGGTCTTGAGCCAGCCCTCATGAAAAGCCTGTTCGGTCTGCTCGGGGTTCCGGAAATAACCTTGCATGACAATGGGCGACCTCACCCACAACTCGCCAGCCTGATCCGTTCCCACATCACAACCGTCATCATCGACGACCCGGCATTGCGCCCACGGCGTGCCCGGATCCGGATGAGTTCCAATTACCCCCATGCTCCCGGCTTTATCCGGTCCATCGTAGGGATTGCAGGTCACCCCTGGAATCTCGGTCATTCCAAAGCCCGAGAACAACCGGTCAATACCAAATTCCCGCCGAAATGTTTCGGTCGCCTTTTTGCGCACGCCATAGACAACACGCAGACAATGATCCGCGCGGTATTCAGAGCGGTCGCGCGCGCACAGAATCGTGCCGATCGCTTCGATAATATTGACGATCGTCGCGCCGTAATCGGCAGCCGTATCCCAAAAATGCGTAGCCGAAAATCGTGGTTCAACGATCATACTGGCGCCTGCTGCCAGTACGCCCCCCAGAGAATAAAACAGGGCGTTCACGTGAAAAAAAGGAAGAATGATCATCACCCGGTCATCGGGCTGAATATGTAAACGCGCCACGTTTGCTTCTCCAGCCAGCAGCAGGTTTCGCTGGCTGTGCATCACGCCCTTCGGAAAGCCGGTAGTGCCCGAGGTGTAGATAATGACACAGGTATCGGTGGCCTTCCCAGTCTGCGCAAGCGGAATATCAGGCGCATTATCAATGGCTTGCCCGAAAGAAGCGCCGTCACCCGTTGGCGTTTGCCCCCACAACAATGTCCAGGGCTTTTGCGCCAGGGCTTGCGTGGCCCGCTCAATGGATGGAACAAGATCGGCCTGGGCAATGATGCCTTTGACCTCGGCGTGATCCAAAGCATAAGTCAATTCGCGGACGCTGTACTCCGGATTGACCGGCACCATGATAGCGCCCAGGCGCGCCAGGGCGAACAGCGACAGCAGATGAGCCATATCATTACGCCCGACAACCGCAACCCGGTCGCCCTGGCCAATGCCCAGGGCACTGAGTGCACGCGCTAGCCTGTCATAGCGGACCCCGAACTGTCCCCAGGTAAGCGAAACACCGGACTGGATGATAAAAACATCATTTTTGCGGTTTTGGCAGCGGCTGGCAAATGCGTCATGAAGCGTCCCATTATGGGCACGATAGCTGCGTAAAACGTCAAGCGGACTTTTCATGGACAATGCCCCTGAACATGGGAGAATATCCGCAGTTTACTTTAAATACACATTAGTGCACAATAGTATACTAATGGATTCTTTCAGTTTGATCACGCTACAAGAAATGACAATTCCAAACCATTAAGTGGAGACAGGCATGATGAAACATCTGGTCAAGGCAGCGCTGTTAGCCTCTGTACTGGCAGGCGCCTCAAGCTATGCCGCCAGCGCAGGCGACTATCCCAACAAGCCCATTCGTATCATTGTTCCCTTCGCTGCCGGCGGCGGTGGCGACTTTATCGTGCGCGCATGGGCTGACAAATTTTCTGCCGTCGTCAGGCAGCCGGTTATTGTTGATAACCGCGGAGGCGGCAATACCGTGATCGGGACCGAAGCCGTCGCCAAAGCGGCGCCGGATGGCTACACCCTGCTCATCGTCAGCCCCAGTTTTGCAACCAACCCTACGCTGTTGCCAAGCCTGCCCTACAAAACCCCGGACGATTTCACGCCGGTAGGACTGGTCATTACCTATGCCATGGGGCTGGCTGCACGCGCTACCCTGGAAGCCGACAATATTCAGTCCCTTCTTGCCAACGCCAAAAAGAACCCCAAACAGTTGACAATCGCTACATCGGGCGCAGGGTCGGCGAGCGACCTGGCGGCCGAGCTCTTTCGCGAAGCCACGCAACTGAATTTGCTGAAAGTACCTTATCGGGGCGCCGGACCGGCCTTGCTGGATGTCGCAAGTGGACATGTAGACATGTCCTTTACCGGATTGTCGCAAATCAAAGCGCAACTGGATGACAAAAGAGTCAAACTACTGGGTACGTCAGGACGCGAACGACTGCGGTCGGCGCCCGACACACCAACAATTGCCGAACAGGGACTGGATAACTTCGAGGCCCTGGTCTGGTGGGGGATCCTGGCACCCGCGGGCACGCCACCAGAGATAGTCCGGAAAGTGAACAACGCCCTCAAACAAAGTCTGGCCGATCCGGATGTCACTCGCCGGCTGGCGGTAATCGACGGGGAAGTCAAAGTGTCGTCCCCCGACGCCTTTTCCGAGCTGATCAAAACCGAAATCGCCCGCTGGCGAGCAATATTGAAGCCGGACGCCAAAAATACGGCAAAGCGCTGATCAATCCGGATATATCAATCCCGCCAACGTATAAAGTGCCGGCCATTTCCATCGCCACGTTCTTGAAGAAGCGCGCGAACGGCCGGCTTGCCCCGGTCACAATACCCCGGTTCACCGAATGCGACGCGATCAGTTCTGCATAACTGATATTAAAACTCAGGTTCGAAGCCCGCTGCAGGGCACGTCCAATACCCTCGCGTCCGGCTTCATCAATCGGTAGAGACCGTCTTCATCTCAACTGCCATAGACACCTATCCTGACCGTTGCAAAGGCAGAGCCAGGCCGCCAATGCCCGCATCCGCTGGTTGCAGGATGGGTCTGTATCATCAAAGCCGCCTTTTTACGAGCCGGCGCCAAGACCATGCTGGCGCTGCCTGGCTTCTCCGTGCAGCCATTGTTAACCGTGCGTCATTGCATTCCCAGAGATCACATGACTGCCGCGGTTTACGACAATTGTATGAGCGAGCGGATTTGCATAGTCCGAAATTCACTATATCGTCTGTTAACGACAAAATGCATGCATATTATTTGTTTAATAATTAATAACATATAAAATGCATGCAATTATTCAATAATCAATCAAGGAGACAGCATGGACACACCATCCAACAGACAGCAAGGCGTTCCCCGTTATGACAGTCCTCCCCTCAAAAGCACACGCCCCCCGCGTTGCCCGCCGTTTGTAGAGATCAGTCATGAAGACCAGTTACTGCCTTATCTGGAGCACGTCGCGCAACGCCCCTATAACCACGGATTGAATGCCTGCTGGGATCTGAAGGAAGGCGAGCGGGTCTTGCTCAGAGTGGACAACTGGCATAGTGAATTGACCATCAAGGCCTGCGAAAAAATACTACAAAAATACAAAGTCAAATACGACATCAAGTACATTGACCGCGGACCGATCCGGCAATGGGTCGGCGCCGATGAGGTTGAGTACTACCTGTTTCGCACCAAGGAACTGGCCGAATGGATGGATATGTGGGAGGAGGAAGAGAAACGGCAAATTTACGACAAAATCCTCATGGGTTATGGCGGCCCTGTCCTGGCCGAGCGTCTGGTCAAAATCCAGCGCATGCCTTTTATTACTCCTGAAATTCTGGCCTCCCCAGCGCACGCGATGCCGATAGAAGTCATTAATGCGATCGACAAATGGACCTGGGATCGGATTCGCAGCGCCCGGCGCGTCAGGATTACCGATCCGGAAGGGACCGATATTTCATTTACCAACCATGATGAGTATTGGGACGAAAAGCGTGAGTTCTATGCCCCGGATCTGGTAACCAACACCTGGCGGGGAAATGAACACTTCGGCAAGACCTATTTGCCGGGCCATATCACAGGCCGTCCCTGGCTGTTTCATCCCACCAAGGAGGATGCATGCGGGGTCATTGCCGGCACAACCAATCACATCGCCCCCTGCGACTGGACCCAGTTGATCGTAGAAAATTCCAAAATCGTGCAGATTAATGAAGGTGGCGAGTTCGGAAACCGCTTGCGTGACGTCATGGAAAAAACCAAGGACATCCAGTATCCGGGCTTTCCGGACAAGGGCATTATGCACTGGTGGGAAGCGTCCATCGGAACAAATCCTCATATTCATCGGCCCCGCAAGGATTTCCCGTCCGGGTTTGTCAATTGCCTTTATGAACGCGTGCGTTCGGGTGTGATTCATATGGGGTTCGGCACCATCATTTCGTCCATGGCCGAGCGAGAAGCAGCCAGGGCCGGACATCTGGTCGGACACTGGCACCTTCATCTCTATTTTCCGAACTATACGACCGAGCGCTCGGGCGACAATGAAAACGTCATCGAAAACGGGCGCCTGCAGGCCCTGGATGACCCAGCCATACGCAAGTTGTGTTCAAAGTACGGCGACCCGAATCTCTGGCTGGACGAGAGCTGGAACCCCGCCGTGCCCGGCATCAACATGCAGGGCGATTATTGGGATCACTATGCCAGAGACCCGCTGCATTGGGTCAAGACCGAGCTGGAAGTATGCCGTAACTATCATCCCATGTTCATGAAGATGGTCGGCGCAGACGGCAAGTATTGTTCCGGCGAAGGCGCCGACTGGTGGAAAGGCGGATGCTGTAATCACAGCGGCGTCTCCGCCAGCCCGCTCAAAGGCAATTGCTGCGGCGATTGAACCATGAGCACGCTTGGCGCCGGCGTATGGTTGCTCGGATGCTGGCTGGCAGCCGGTATGGACGCGCGACATATCAAGGCCACACTATGGCTTGCCCAATGCACGCAAGCAGATCTGCTCGGCAAGTTTACGTCTGTGTATTCCCTGGCGCATGGCATGGCTTTTCCATGTTCCTTTTTGCTGATGATGCTCATGTCGGCCTGGCACATAGGCAAGTCACAGCGTACATCGCGAACAGGCGCGTTTATCAGCACGGCGCTGATGTGGTTGAGCATGTATCCGGTTTGCCTGATCAGTGAACCCATCGCCCTGAGGGCGCCAGGTTCCGCTGGGGTACAAATCTATGCGTTTTTGATGTTGGCAGTGGGCAGTGCAACGATGCTGTTATTCAACCATAAAAATTTATTCCCAAAGAGAGGATACAGATGAGACAAACAAAGGCAACAATGCTGGCTGTGGGCATCACGGCAATACTGACTGGAACCAGCGCCTTTGGCGCGCAGGGCGATGCAACCTGGCCCAACCGCGCCATGACGCTTATCGTGCCCTTTGCCGCAGGAGGCGGCGGAGACACCTTGGCCAGACTGGTTGCAGACCCGCTGGCCAAAACGGTGGGACAAAGTATCGTGGTGGAAAACCATCCCGGCGCAGGGGGTAATATCGGCAGTGCCGCCGCTGCGCGCGCCAAGGCTGACGGATATACATTCCTGTATGGAACCAACGGCACCCAGGCGATTAACCATGCACTGTATAAATCCGTGGGTTATAAGCCAGATCAGTTAAAAGCGGTGGGACGTTTTTCAACGATCGAACTGACCCTGGTCGTTGCGCGGGACAATGTAAAGGGAATCGACAGCATTGCCGATTTGCGCAAGTACAGCAAGGGGGCAGACAAACCCCTGACCTGTGGTTCAGCCGGAAATGGCACGTCATCACATCTTGCCTGCGAAATGTTCAAGAAGCAAACAGGCATGCCGGTTACCCACGTACCCTATAAAGGTAATGCGGCTGCTGTGACCGATATTATTGGCGGCCGAATAGATTTCATTATCGATGTCACGCCCAATGTTATTTCACAGATCAAAGCGGGAAGACTCCAGGCGCTCGCGGTCACGAGCAAGACACCCAGTCCCTCATTGCCAGGGGTGCCCACACTGGACGCCTCGGGATTGAAAGGGTTTGAATTTTATGCCTGGGACGGTTTATATGCGCCGGCTGACACGCCACCAGCAGTCATCAATAAAATGAACGCGGCTATTGATGAAACACTCAAGCTTAAGGAAACTGACCAGCGACTGCGCGACCGGGGCGCCGTCCCCTCTCCCATGACGCCTGAGCAGTTTCAGACATTCACTGAAGAAGAAAAGCAGAGACTGGGCGCTATTGTTCGGGATATCGGCGCCACCGTGGATTGAAACAGCTGCGCCAGACATAACCGCGGCGGCGTTTCTGGCTATAATCTGGACTTACGTGGGCCGATTCCGCATGGCTGGCGCCGCCCTTATTTCATTTGCATGTCCACACTAATAAAAACTGTCACGGAAGAATTACGCAGGCGAATCCTCAAAGGATCATTGCCGGCGGGTTCACGCATCAAGGAAATCGAGTTTTCTGCCGAGCTCAATGTTTCCCGTACACCCTTGCGTCTTGCCCTGGGCGAACTGGAGCGCCTGGGCTATGTGGAAAAATCCGGCCGCCAGGGGTTTAGGGTGCGCGAGATCAATATGGATGAAGTAGCCGAAGCGCTGGAGCTGCGCGGTGTGCTGGAAGGCTACGCGGCGCGGCGGATCGCTGAAACCGCCATCTCTGATAAAGACAGTGCCTGGCTGCGCATGCTTGTGGACAAGGGCCGCGCGCTGATATGCGCATGGACACGGGAAACGCGACAGCTGTTTGTCGAATCCTGGGCAGACAATAACAAGCAATTTCATGATGCCCTGATCACATTGGCACGCAATACCCATCTTGCCGAATCAATGCAGACGGTATCAAGAACGGTCTTTGCACGAGCCAGCAATCTGGGGTCAATTGGCGACTATCCGGAAATCGAACTGGAATTCTTTACTCGTGCTCAGGAAGATCACGAAGCGATCTTTGAGGCCATCATTCAACGGGAAGGAACGCGCGCCGAAGCGCTGTGCCGCGAACATGCGCGACGAAGCATCGAAAACAAGAAAAAACTCAGCCGACTTTCCGATTGCCGTTGACTCAGTCCGCACAACAATCAATGACAACTGCCATTGATACCCAAGAGTTGGCCTGATCATCAGATTGATTTGCATGAACCGGTGAAACCGCCATGACCAATCTGTTTCAATAGAATACGATAAGCGACGCTGTGATGCCCAAGGGCGTCCTGGACGCTTTATCCGCCGCTGGCACGCCTGTTATACTGGCTTTGTTTCTTTCATCGTCGATTCGTCATAGATCGTCCTGCTTCGATTGTCCCATACAGCTTTTTCCAGCGCCCTGCCGCCCGTAATTGCCGGCCCGATCCTGCGCCGCCTTGAACCAGACCGCCTCGTGCTGTGGCTGGTCGGTAGCGTACCGCTCCATTTTACGTTGCAGCTTGCCCCGGCTGACGAAGCGCCCAGAAGCATGGCGCTTGACGAATCAAGCTGCCGCGTCGTGCCTCTTGGCCGCCATGCCTTTTTGCATTTGATCGATGTTGCCCTGTCCGAACCGCTACCGCAGGACACGGTTATTGCGTACGATCTGCTTGCGACGCTGGCCGACGGGAAGCAGGCAAATATTGCTCAATGGGCGCCGCACCTGCTGCATGCCGGGGCCAGCCAACCGACCCTGGTGCTGCGCAGCCGCGCCGACGATATTCTTTTTGGTTCTTGCCGCAAGCCGCATCATCCTGCGCGCGATGGGCTGGCGCGTGCCGACGAACTGCTGGCCGGACACATCGCACAGGCCGACGCGCGACCCGCCATGCTCATGTTATGCGGCGACCAGATTTATGCGGATGATGTCGCCGGCCCCATGCTGGCCGCCATCCACGCATTGATAGATCGACTGGGCCTGTATGGCGAGCATCTGGAAGGCGCTGTTGTAGACGACAGCGACGCGCTGTACACGCATCCTGCCGGCTATTACCGTCGTGAAGACCTGTTGCCCGCGTTCAAATCAAACGAGGCGCTGCGTGAACGCTTCTTTGGCGGCGTGGAAAAACCGATTTTCACGACCACCAGTGCGCACAACCACCTGGTCACGCTGGCCGAAGTCATGGCCATGTATCTGCTGGCCTGGTCTCCTGTTCCGTGGCAACTGGTGCCCGAGCCGACCATGCCTGCGCTCGCTCCCGACCACGCACGCCAATGGCGACGCGAGGCCGACACGCTGCAAGGCTTTCGTCGCGACCTGCCCAGCGCTTCGCGCCTGCTTGCGCATCTGCAGACCCTGATGATTTTTGATGATCATGACATCACCGACGATTGGAATTTGTCGGCCAGGTGGGCCACTACTGCCTATGAGCATCCCTTCTCGCGGCGCATCGTCGGCAACGCGCTCGTGGCCTACATGCTATGCCAGGGCTGGGGCAATCGTCCCGACGCCTTCGACGCGGTTCTGGACGACATGAGCGCCCTTGCCGCGACGCCAGACGCCACCGGTCACCTGGATGCTGCCGCCCAGGACGCGCTGATAACGCGCCTGCTGTCATTCAATCAATGGGACTACGTGCTGCGCACGCAGCCGACCGTCATCGTTCTTGATACGCGCACACGGCGCTGGCACAGCAGACGATTACCCAGCCGCCCGTCGGGGCTGATGGACTGGGAATCGTTAACCGACTTGCAACATGAATTGCTTGACGAAACGGCAGCCGTGATCGTCTCGCCCACGCCCATGTTTGGCGTCAAGCTGATCGAAGTCGTGCAACGAATATGCACTTTTGCCGGCCACGCCCTGACGGTTGATGCAGAAAACTGGATGGCGCATCGCGGCTCGGCCAGCGTCATGCTTAACA
>DATGQC010000395.1:0-4769 GCA_035304425.1 Advenella sp. | reverse complement strand
GCACATGCGTGCCGTCGCACATGACAATAAAACTGGCTTCCTCGCCTTCCAGGCAGGCTTCGATCACAACACGAGCGCCGGCGCTGCCCAGAGAGCCGTCACCCAACATGCTGTCGATAGCGGCGTGCGCCTGCTCTTCAGTTTGCGCGACAACAACGCCTTTGCCGGCGGCCAGCCCGTCTGCCTTGACCACAATAGGCGCGCCCTGTTCACGCACATACTGGTGCGCGGCTTGCGGATCGGTAAAGGTCGCATAGGCGGCCGTGGGAATGTGATGTCGCAGCATGAAGGCTTTGGCGAAATCCTTGGAGCTTTCCAGTTGCGCGGCAGCCTGGGTCGGGCCGAAAACAGCCAGGCCCTTGCTGCGGAACAGATCGACAGCGCCGGCGGCCAGTGGCGCTTCGGGGCCGACCACGGTGAGGGCGATCTGTTCGTCCAGTGCAAATTGCGCCAGTTCCTGCAAATCGGAAATGGGCAGGCTGGTGAGCGCCGGGTCAGTGGCGGTGCCGCCATTGCCAGGGGCGACAAATACAGTTGAAATACGTGGCGACTGCGCAAGCCGCCATGCGATGGCGTGTTCGCGGCCACCGTTACCAATCACAAGTGCCTTCATGGGGTATCTTATCCTTCTTCCGTTTCATTGAAGACAGCGGTGGTGTACACCTCCTGCACGTCATCCAGGCTTTCGAGCTGATCAAGAATTTTTTGCATTTTTTTTGCTTCGTCGCCCGTCAGTTCCGTTTCGTTCAGCGGCTTCATGATCACGCCTTCCATTTCCGGTTTCAGGCCGGCTTTTTCAAAAGCGGCGCGCACGTCGGAAAAGAGCGGTGGTTCGCACAGCACTTCGATCAGCCCCTCGTCATCGGTTACCACATCTTCTGCGCCGGCCTCCAGCGCGACCTCAATGATTTGGTCCTCGGAGTGGTCGGGGCTGAAAATAAACTGGCCACAGTGCTTGAACATGAAGGCCACCGACCCGTCCTGGCCCAGATTGCCGCCATGTTTGGTGAGCGCGTGGCGTACATCGGACACGGTACGGGTCCGGTTATCCGTCATACAGTCGATGATGACTGCCGCACCGCTGATGCCATAGCCTTCATAGCGTATGGATTCATAGTTTTCGCCATCGGCTCCGCCAGCGCCGCGCGTAATGGCGCGCTGGATGTTGTCTTTCGGCATATTGGCAGCAGTGGCTTTGTCCCAGGCCAGGCGCAAGGCCGGATTGGCATCCGGATCGGGGCCGCCGGCACGTGCAGCGACCGTAATCTCACGGATGATTTTTGTCCAGATTTTTCCACGCTTGGCATCCTGGCGACCTTTGCGGTGCTGGATATTTGCCCATTTACTGTGACCTGCCATGGTTTGATTAACTCTTGAAGTAGCAAAATAAGGAATTTTACCCTGAACAGTCATAAACTTTTATAGAATACGGCTTGTTTACGTCGTTTTACCGACATTCGGGTCAGGATGGCTGCCCCAGGACTGTCTCGCGGTTCATCCTGGCGTCATCGCGCAAGCGTCGCCGCAGGTTCGGGAAGTCGCGCATGGCACGTTTGACCGGCGTCGGAAAGCGTCGTGGTACGTTAATCGATACGAAAGGGAAATTCATGGCAGATCCGGTACTTATTGCAAAAAGCGGGCAGGCGGATGTCGTCATCCTGCCACAGATGGCCAATCGCCACGGTTGTATCACGGGGGCGACCGGCACCGGTAAAACGGTCACGCTTCAGGTGCTGGCCCAATCTTTTTCCCGCATGGGAACGCCGGTATTCATGGCCGATGTCAAGGGCGACCTTACCGGTATTTCCCAAGCCGGCGCCGATAGTCCCAAGCTGCAGGAACGCTTGCAGAAATACGGTCTGCCGTCACCGCAATGGGGGGCTGCGCCCACCGTTTTGTGGGATGTGTTCGGCCAGCAGGGGCATCCTGTACGCGCTACCATTTCTGACATGGGACCGCTGTTGCTCTCCCGTATGCTCGATCTGAACGATACGCAGGCTGGTGTGCTGAATCTGGTGTTCAAGGTGGCCGATGATGAAGGGCAATTGTTGCTCGACCTTAAAGACCTGCGAGCCATGCTGCAAAACGTGGCGGATCGTGCCAGCGAACTGCGACAGAACTATGGCAACGTGTCAGCTGCTTCGGTAGGCGCCATTCAGCGCGCATTGCTGCAGCTGGAGTCGCAGGGCGCCGATCATTTTTTCGGCGAGCCCATGCTCGATATTCATGATCTGCTTCGCACCGACGCCAGCGGGCAGGGTATTGTCAATATCCTGGCGGCGGACAAGCTGATGCAGTCGCCCAAGCTGTATGCGGTATTTTTGTTGTGGTTGCTGGCAGAAATCTACGAGGCTTTGCCGGAGATCGGCGACCCCGACAAGCCTCGTCTGGTGTTTTTCTTTGACGAAGCCCATTTGCTGTTTACCGATGCGCCTGAGGCGTTATTGCAGAAAATCGAGCAGATTGTGCGTCTGGTGCGCTCCAAGGGCGTTGGCGTGTTTTTTGTCACTCAGAATCCGCTGGACATTCCCGATACGGTGCTCGGACAACTGGGTAATCGGGTGCAGCATGCGCTGCGCGCTTTTACGCCACGCGATCAGCGTGCGGTAAAAACGGCGGCTGAAACCATGCGCCCCAATCCCGATCTGGATATTGCCCAGGCCATTGCGCAGCTGGGCGTTGGCGAGGCCCTGCTGTCTTTTCTGGATGCCAAGGGAAGCCCGGGCATTACACAGCGCGGCTGGGTCTTGCCACCGGCCAGTCGTATCGGACCGGCAACGGATGCGGAGCGCCAGGCAATACGCAGCCAGTCGCAATTCGGGGGTAAATATGATAAGCCGGTTGATCGGGAGTCTGCGTTCGAGGTCCTGGCCAGACGGACCGATGAGAAAAACACAACATCGGCCTCGGGCAAGCCGGCGGCAGGTGCAGAAGATGACGGGCTTCTGGGCGTGGTCAAGGACCTGATGATCGGTTCCACCGGTCCGCGCGGCGGTCGCCGCGATGGCGTGGTCCAGCAAGTGGCGAAAAGCTATGTGCGCAGTGCTGCACGGCAATTGATTCGAGGTGTGTTGGGGTCGCTGGTCGGTAAAAAACGGTAGTCGCCGGGACAAGGCGCCGCCTATTGAATGCGGCGCCAGCCGTGGCGGTTGATGGACGGCGTTTTCCCGTACGCCGCATCGCGTTTCCGGGTGATCGCTTCGACCTGCTGGTATTTCGCCCCTGATCGTGACCAGCAAGCGGCGTGCGAAGGGGCGCGCACCGGACTAGCCAGCTTGGATAAGGGACTGACCGCGCAGCGGCAGTTGCCCACACATACTTTTTCTCCCTCAGTCGAAGCTTGGCCGGACCGCGGGGCCGACAGGCTGTTTGCGCCGTTCATACGCGGCAAAGGGCGCCATTGCAGTGGCCCGTCGTGCCAATCAGGTCGCTGGTGGCGTGTTGCTACAGGACAGGACGCAGCCCTCGTCGTTTTCAAGTTCCTTGAGCAGCCGCTCGTAGGTCTCGGTGTTGCCATTTTGCTGCATTCGTTGCAAAAAGCTGATCAGCAGCGTGGTTTCTTCGTTGGTAAAACCCTTGAGGTGCGCATTGAGCGCTCGCGAGACTGCGGGCATCAGTTTTTCGGTCACCGTGTGGCCTTTTTCCGTCAGTTCCAGCTCCACGACACGGCGATCATTCGTAGAGCGCCGGCGTTTGAGAAATCCCTTTTTCTCCAGACGATCCAGGGTGCGGGTCATGGCCCCGGTGTCGACCTCTGCGGTGCGGGCGACGCTGGCCGGGGTATTGGCCTTTTCCAGTCCGATAATGGCGATCGGGTGCCATTGTGACGCCGTCAGGCCCAGGGGTTCCATTTCAGCTTCAATCATTTGCGATATGGAGTGAAAATTGAGCCGGATCAGATAGCCGATGTTTTTAAGCCCTTTATTGTTTGCCGCATTGGTGTAAAAAGGGCCGCAAGCCTCGCTGATCGCATTGGATTCGGGCGCAGGATCCTGTTTGGCAACTTCAGGAGAGACGGGGGGCATACCTTTGTTCATTTTAATTGCTGCCTAAGCAGATTTTGACTGTATCATAATAATTATTTTAACTGACTCCGTTGATTTAATACAGCGTATCGACTTAAATACACTAATCTGTTTCATCCATTGTGGCTAATAGAAAACTCAGGAGGGTAGGGTGGCAATGTCTTCAAGAAAAGTAGAGGTTCGCGAACACGGCGATGTCGGTGTCATGAAAGTGATTACCGAAGAGGTCGGTGCGCCGGCGGATAATGAAGTGCAAATCGTTCAAAAAGCGATCGGCCTCAATTTCATCGATATTTATTTCCGGACAGGTCTATATGCGCAACCGCTACCGCACGGACTGGGGTTTGAAGCCGCCGGTATCGTCGAAGCTGTCGGCAGCCGCGTCACGCACCTGAAAAAGGGCGATCGTGTCGCTTATGGGCAAAGTCCCATCGGCGCCTATGCCGAGGTGCGCAATGTGCCCGTGGGCAACGTGCTCAAAATTCCTGATTTTCTGTCGTTCGACGAGGCAGCTGCCGTGATGCTCAAGGGCCTGACCGTGCAATATCTGTTTCGGCAAACCTATCGGCTGCAGGGGCATGAGACCATTCTGTTTCACGCCGCTGCGGGCGGCGTGGGCTTGATTGCCTGCCAGTGGGCCCGGGCATTGGGTGTAAAGCTGATTGGTACGGTCTCCAGCCCCGAGAAGTCGGATCTTGCGCTGGCGCATGGCGCCTGGGCAACCATCGATTACAGCAAGGAAGA
>DATGQC010000394.1:0-3364 GCA_035304425.1 Advenella sp. | reverse complement strand
TTTTTTCGTTTTCCAGCAAATCGGCCAGTTGCGCGGCAGAGGCCGGCGCGATGCCGGGTTCCGGTGCGGGGGCAGTCTGGGCGCCTGCCGTATTCAGATACAGCAGCGCGCTGAGCAGGAGAAGAAATGGAAGAAATAATCTGAGAATATTGGCGGACATGCGGGCGGAAAACGGGGGGACCGCCTGCGCGCCCGTTAATCTGGATTTCTGCGACCCTGTCGCGAACCGTTCAAGCACTACGCTACCTCCTTGTCCAATAGGGTTACTCAGAGGCAGGCAGCCGTGACATCCTGATTACAGTTGCAACGCTATATGCTGATATGACACTCCTGACATAAAACGCCTGGCAGGTATTGCTGGGTGTATGCGGCGCGCTTGCTCCGGATACCATACGTTAACACGATTGCTATATTGAATGAAAGTCGCATGCCGGCATTCTGCTCGGTTCCTTGCCAGTCAAGGCGGTGCGGGTCTAGCGTCCGCCGGCCAGATCAATAAATGATCCCGTCACGTATGATGCATCGTCAGACAACAGCCAGGCAATGGCCGATGCGACTTCCTCCGGCTGGCCACCGCGCAGCATGGGGATCTGGCTGCTGATGCGATCAACCCGACCGGGTTCACCCCCATCAGCGTGGATATCTGTATAGATAAACCCCGGTCGGACGCAATTGACCCGGATCCCCCGCGGGGCCAGCTCCAGAGACAGACCACGCGTGAATACATCAACTGCGCCCTTGGATGCAGCGTAATCCACATATTCGCCGGCAGATCCGGTACGCGATGCCACCGAGGACACATTGACGATGGCGCCACCGGGCTGCATGCGTTTGAGCGCTTCCCTGCTGCACAGAAAATAGCTGGTCACATTGGTGGTGAGCGTCTTGTTGATGCGTTCTGCATCCATCTCGGTCACTTTCATCTGTTTGAACAGTACGCCGACATTATTGACCAAATGGGTGACCGGGCCCAGCAGCTCATCCATTTCGGCAAAGAGCCGGACCACTTGCGGCTCCTGGGATACGTCGGCGCCAATGGCAATGCACGGGACGGAAAACTGCTCCTTGATCCGGGCGACCAGGGTTTCGGCAGCCTGTTCGTTCCGGTGGTAATTAATGCAAATGCCATACCCTTTGGCGGCCAGGTATTTTGCGGTTGCCGCGCCAATGCCGCGACCTCCGCCGGTAATCAGCGCAGTTT
Organism: Advenella sp.; assembly: GCA_035304425.1. Classification (GTDB taxonomy): domain Bacteria; phylum Pseudomonadota; class Gammaproteobacteria; order Burkholderiales; family Burkholderiaceae_B; genus Advenella. The sequence continues at coordinate 2,163 of DATGQC010000394.1, read as the reverse complement.
TTTTCATCCGGTTCTCCTGTTTTGCATCATGTCACGATGCCCGATAATACAGCGTGCTTGGTGCAGGAGTAAAGCGGGCCTGCGGCACTGGCCGGTTCAGTGGCGGCGATGGTCACTGAATTGAAGCACAGAGGCATGACATGCCTGTGGACAGGTCCGGCCGGCGCAATCGCCGACGCGCGTGATCAATACTTTTTCTGCAGCAGAGAAAACGTGACGTCCTGGCATCGACGGCGTTAGATGCTGGTTCAGTGTTTTGGCCGGACAAGAACCGCTATCGCGCAGCGCCAAGCAGCTGTGGGTCACGACCAACAGGCGCGCCACTATTGCGATTTTGGGGCAACCGGCCCAGGCCACTGGATGCAACGCCGCCGTGATTGGGTAAGGCGCTCGCGGATCACTTTTGCAAATAGGCAATGCCGCCGCCGGGCTGGTCAGGAACGGTGATATGCCCTTGTTCAACCGGCAGGGTTTCGAATGGGTCGTCTTCAAGATGCTGGTGTTCGGACAATTCGCAAGCAAAGGGCAGCTGCCTGATGACACTGGCTGCCTGGGCAGCCATTGCCTGCAACAAGCCAGGACCGAAAGCAGCGCCAACCCGGCAGATGACATTACCCGTTTCGCAAATATGAACCGCCTGCATGAACCGTCCTATACCCCCGAGCTTGGTTATCTTCAGGTTGATGACATCGGCCTGCCGGTCGGCTACCAGCCTGAACACATCGCTAAGGGTCTGCGCGCTCTCATCGGCTTCTATGGCTGCAGGCAAGGTCCGTGTCAATAACGCCAGTCCTTCTGTATCTGACGCGGGCACGGGCTGTTCAATCAAGGCAATATCGTAACGTTCCATTTTAGAAAATGCCTGCAACATTTGCTTGCAGGTGTAGGACTGGTTCGGATCCAGTGTCAGCACAGTATCTGCACCGGCTGCGCTGCGCACTGCGGCGATCCGGGCGATGTCCAGCGTGGTGTCTCCTGATAGCTTGAGTTTGAGCTGGCGATAGCCCGCCGTGACCAGCATTTCGGCCCTGTGGGCCATGTCAGATGGGGATTTGATGGCCAGGATGCGCGATTGCGCAATGGTGTCGCGCATACGTCCCCCCAACAGTGTGGCGACGCTGAGTCCGCTGCGTTTCCCCAGCAGGTCGTGCAGCGCCATGTCTACGGCAGCTTTTACGCTGCTGTTGAAAGCAAGGAGCAGATCCAGTTCTTCCATGACAGACGCAATACTGTCGATCCTGCGATGCAGCAATGTCGGTTTGATCCAGTCCAGGGCGCTGCGTGCCCCGGCGCCATGAGTGGTAATTGCCGGTATGGCGTGGACGTATCCCAGACCCGTCACGCCAGTGTCGTCTGTCAGTTCAAGGACATGTCCCTGCAATTGGGGCACCAGCGCCCGCGCAAATTTCCAGCTCGGATCTTTCAGCCGCTGGGTACATTCTATGATCCTGACGTCGACGATTTCCAATGCAAAGTTCCTGTGTATGAGTATGCGTGCGCTGCCGGCGAGCAATCTGCCGGCACGCCCGCATTGATGATCGGATGGCCCAAGGTTCGGGTTTGTAGGCATGATACGGTCGCCCGCAGCGGCCAGCCACCCCAAAATCTGCAATTCAGAATTGCGGTTGCTGCGCTGGCGCTGCGCTGCATTTACCCCATAAAGTAAGCGTTGTCGTGGCAGCATTTACATATTGAGCTTGTGCTGTCCGGTCTGAACAAACAGAATAAAACCGTGATGGAGACAAAGCCGCTATGCGCAAGTTATTATTGATGTTCATTTTGTTTTCTCCCTGCGTTCTGGCGCCGGTCGCCAGCGCCGCGCCGTGGCCGGCCAAGCCGCTGCGTCTGGTCGTTCCGTATAGTGCGGGCGGGCCCACCGATGGCGTCGCCAGGCTCATTGCCCAGCACCTGGAACAAAACCTGGGACAAGCGGTCGTGGTGCAGAATCGGCCGGGCGCCGGCGGTGCAGTCGGCGTGGGGGAGGTTTTGCGGGCGGCGCCTGACGGTTATACACTGGCGCTTGTCGCGCCAGGTCCCGTAGCCGGGTTGCCAGCCTTGCAAGCGCTCTCATATAAACTATCGGATATTCAATATATTGCCGGGGTGGCCAGGTATCCTTCTGTTATTTCGGTCAACGCCAAATCCGGCATATCGACATTGCAG
>DATGQC010000393.1:0-9425 GCA_035304425.1 Advenella sp. | reverse complement strand
CGCAACGCCTGCAAATCCTTCAGGCTGACCTCCGGCAAAGGCCTTTCTGAGGGGGCCGTAGCGGCGGGCCATGCGGTCACGCCTGCCGGCGTGGCGGGCGTTGCCGGGGCCTCCGGTGTTGCCTGCCTGTCCGCGAAACGATTTATGGCCGCATCCATGTTGGCAGACGATGGCGTTGGCCCATGTTTGCGCAGCTGGGCAGGCAACGATGCCGGATGAACAATACTGCCGGCGGGTAAAAAGGCAGCCAGCGTTTTGAGCACCGATCGTAGCTGCCGGTAATTGCCGGGCCAGTGATAGGCGCAAAGGATATCCAGCGCCCGATCGGCAAAAATCAGGCTGGGCGCGTCTTCATGACGCCTGAGTTCAGCGCAGATAAAGGTGCGCAGATCGGCGCGATCACGTAGCGCCGGCAAATGAACCACATGGTCCTGGATACGATAGTATAGATCCTGGCGAAAATTCTCTTCGCGGCTCAGGGTGTCGGCTTGCTGGTTGGTGGCGCTGATCAGCCCGAACTGAACCGGCCATACTTTGTCGGAGCCTAACGGCTGCACCACCCGTTCCTGCAGGACCCGCAGCAGGCGCGATTGCAGTTGCAATGGCATGTCGCCGATCTCATCAAGAAAGAGTACGCCGCCATTGGCCTCGCGCAGGCGTCCACGGGAACCGTTGCGTTGGGCGCCGGTAAATGCGCCAGGTTCGTAGCCGAACAGCTCGGCTTCAATCAGGCTTTCAGGAAGCGCTGCGCAGTTGATGGCCACAAACGGCCCGTCGCACCAGCGGCTATGCGCATGCAAATGGCGGGCAAACACTTCTTTACCGGTGCCTGTTTCGCCCAGCAGCAGAATGCCCAGATCTGCATTGAGCGCCAGCGTACTCTGGCGCAACTGGGCGTGCAATGCCGGCTCAAGCTCGGGCAGGGGCGGTTGCAATCGGTCCGGGTCGCTGCGGCTTTTCGCTTGCGTGGGTGGTATCGACCTCGCCCCATCGCGATATGTTGGTTGTGCAGAGGCGCTGGCGGCAACGCCGATCCGCTCGAACTGCAAGGTTGCGTACAGCGCCGCGCCATCGGCGCAGTAGCTGAGCATGGGTCGGGACTGCAATTGCTTCCAGGCGGGCAGCCATTTATCGACAGGTTCGTCCAGTAGTGCGATAAGCGGGACCTCTAGCAGATCGGCGGCTGTTTCATTGGCGCCGACAATCTGCTGGTCGGCAATCAGCAGTGTGCCGCATTGAGCCGGGTTGATCGGGCCGGCGTGGCGCTGCAATTGCAGTCGGGCAATGTGCATGCCGGCCAGATCCAGAATCTGGTTGCCGATCTGGCGAGCGGTAATGCGGACCAGATCGCCGGTGTAGTCCGGCAGTGTACGGGCGTCGCCGGAAATATCCAGAACGCCAAGGATTTCTCCTCGAGGCGAGCGAATGGGCGCGGCATGGCAACTGAGTATCCGGTTGCAGGGCAAAAAGTGCTCCTGGCCGATGACCCGGGTAAAGCCGTTTTCGATCAGGGCGGTGCCGATGGCATTGGTGCCCCGATGGCCTTCGGCCCAACTGGCCCCGGGCCGCAAGGTAACCTGGTCGGCCTTGTGCAGAAAGGCGTTGTTGCCGGTAGCGTGCAGAATCACGCCGCTGGCATCGGACAGCAACAGGATGCCCTGTGCCTGCGCCGCGATGCCGCTGGCAGTGGCGATGTGCGGCGCAGCAGTTTGCAACAGGCTGGCGTATTGATCCAGACGGGTATCCAGGTCTGCCCGGCCCAGCAGCACTGGTTCGTTGGCAAGCGTATCTGCCTGCTTTTCACAGCGCTCCCAGGAGCGCTGAATCAGCGCATTCGGCTGCACGGTACCGGCAGAGTTCAGCGAGTGATGCAACATCGTGGTCTCCTGATGTGTTGCAAAAACAGACAGTTGTCGCTTGTGTTGCTGCCTGCTGTTGTGAATCGCGACACTTTCTTTCTCTTTTTTTAGCGCCGCAGGCATTGCGTCAAAACTATTCTACTCCAAAACCCTGTTTTGCTCCGTGTTGGCGGTGTGGCATGAACTTTGCTCTGGCACGATAGCAGCGCGAGGCGATACGGCTGCGCGCCATTTTAAAAATGCATATCTGGAGATAAAGACATGAATCTATCCGATTTGAAACAATTCGGCATTGACACCGATTACCCGTACAAGACGAAATATGGCAACTATATTGGCGGCAAATGGGTGGAGCCGGTGTCGGGCGAATACTTTGAAAATATTTCGCCGGTCAACGGACAAGTATTCTGCGAGGTACCCAGATCGGGCGCTGACGATATCGAGCGGGCCGTAGACGCGGCGCATGCCGCACGCCGTGCCTGGGGACAGACCTCGACGACCGAGAGGTCCAACCTGCTGCTGAAAATGGCCGATCGCATGGAGCAGAATCTGAAAGTGCTGGCCGTGGCCGAAACCATCGATAACGGCAAACCGCTGCGTGAAACCATGGCTGCCGATTTACCGCTGGCTGTTGACCATCTGCGTTACTTTGCCGGATGCATTCGGGCGCAGGAAGGGGGCATTTCCGAAATCGACAATACCACCGTTGCCTATCATTTTCACGAGCCGCTGGGGGTCGTCGGCCAGATCATTCCGTGGAATTTTCCGATCCTGATGGCGATTTGGAAACTGGCGCCGTCACTGGCGGCAGGATGCTGCGTGGTGCTCAAGCCGGCCGAACAGACGCCGGCCTCCATCCTGGTGCTCATGGAAATCATCGGTGACCTGTTCCCCGCGGGCGTCATCAATATTGTCAATGGCTATGGCAAGGAGGCGGGCAACGCACTGGCCACCAACAAGCGGATTGCCAAGATCGCCTTCACCGGCTCTACCGCTACGGGCAAGCATATTCTGCATGCGGCTGCCGATAACCTGATTCCATCCACGGTTGAACTTGGCGGCAAGAGCCCGAATGTGTTTTTTGCCGATGTCATGGACCAGTCAGACGACTTTTTTGACAAGGCGCTGGAAGGACTGTCGATGTTCGCGCTTAATCAGGGAGAAGTGTGCACATGTCCGTCACGCATCCTCATCCAGGAGTCTATCTACGATCAGTTCATCGACAAAGCCATTAAGCGCGTGCAGAAGATCAAGACCGGCAATCCGCTGGATATGAATACCATGGTGGGCGCCCAGGCATCGCAGGCGCAGATGGACAAGATCCTGGGGTATATTGATATCGGTCGCGACGAGGGGGCAGCATGCCTGACCGGCGGAGAACGCAATCGCGTGCAAAGCCTGGAGGATGGTTATTACGTGACGCCCACCATGCTGTCCGGTAAGAATGATATGCGGATATTCCAGGAGGAAATCTTCGGGCCGGTCGCGTCTGTCACGACGTTCCGGGATGAAGAAGAAGCGCTGGCCATTGCCAATGATACCTATTATGGCCTGGGCGCCGGCGTGTGGACCCGGGATGGTTCCCGCGCCTATCGCATGGGCCGGGGTATTGAGGCAGGGCGCGTCTGGACCAATTGCTATCATCTATATCCGGCCCATGCGGCATTTGGCGGCTATAAACAGTCGGGCATTGGTCGTGAAAATCATAAAATGGCGCTGTCCAACTATCAGCAGACCAAATGCCTGCTGGTGAGCTATAGCCCCAAGGCGCTCGGCTTTTTCTGATTGCTGTGCATGTCGGACCGGATAAGGCGGTTCGGCAAACTGACCGGTGCGGCCCCGGATGTTTACGGATCGCACCGGTTTGCGTTTCCATTGCAGTTGTATTTCATTGTTATGTTCCTGTTCATGACGGCAGCATATGGCGATCTATGAAGTCTGGCCATAGCGTTGCCGCCTGCTCATGTCGCAGAACACTTTATAGCAAATGTGGTTATCACGAAGTTGATCACAACCTCGATAAGATTGCTATACTGAACACAGTAATGCAAGACTGGTTAGCCTGCATCGGGTGCGATGGTTCGTCAATGTTGCGGCTTTACCAATGATGTTTTTTGTTTGGCAACGAACGCAAAGGATAGCTGCAATGATTACACTTGAAATAAACGGTTCGAAGCATGAGGTTGATCTGCCGGCAGATACGCCGATTCTCTGGGCGCTGCGCGATCACCTGGGATTTACCGGAACAAAGTTCGGCTGTGGCATGTCGCTATGCGGCGCCTGTACTGTCCATCTTGATGGCGAGCCGATACGATCCTGTGTGACGCCGATTACGGCGGCCGCAGGCAAGAAAATCGTCACGATCGAAGCCCTGGAGAACGATGAGACCGGCAAGGCGGTGCAGCAAGCCTGGGTGCAAATGGGCGTGCCGCAATGCGGTTTCTGTCAAACGGGGCAAATCATGTCTGCCACGGCTCTGCTTAAAAAAACGCCGGCGCCGACTGATGCCGATATTGACGCGGCCATGAGCGGCAATCTGTGCCGCTGCGGCACTTACACACGCATCCGCAGCGCCATCAAGAGCGTTGCACAGGCAGGAGGTGCAAAATGAATATGCGTGACAATGCATTTGCCATTGCTGCAGCCGACGTGCAGATCAGCAATATCAGTCGCCGCAAATTGCTCAAGGGTTTTGCCCTGAGCGGATTTGTGCTGGCCGTGGGGTTGCCCTTGCGCGCCCGTGCCGAAGGCGAAGAGCAGAAGGGACCCAAAAAGTACGGCGCCGACGCCATGCCGCACGGCACGGTCGACAACCCGCTGGTTTTTGTGGCCATCGCTGCCGACGGCGCCATCACGATTCTTTGTCACCGCGCCGAAATGGGACAGGGGGTCAGGACCAGTCTGCCTATGGTTGTTGCCGATGAAATGGACGCAGACTGGGGGCGTGTGACAGTGAAGCAGGCCTGGGCTGAAGAGGCGCGTTTCGGCAATCAGGACACCGACGGCTCGCGCAGTACCCGGCATTTCTTTATGCCAATGCGGCGTGTGGGCGCGGCTGCGCGTGCCATGCTCGTGTCTGCGGCCGCCAGCCAGTGGAATGTGCCTGAATCCGAAGTACAGGCAAAAAATCATGAACTGATCCATACACCCACAGGCAAGAAGCTCGGGTTTGGCGACGTTGCCCAGAAAGCTGCGCAACTTGATGTGCCCTCTGGCGAAGCCCTGAAACTAAAAGCGGCGGACGCCTTTCGTTATATTGGCAAAGGCCAGACGCATATTGCAGATGGCATGGATATCGTTACGGGCCGCGCCCAGTATGGTCAGGACGTCCGGTTTGACGACATGCTGTACGCGGTTGTGGCTCGTCCCCCGGTGTTTGGCGGCAAGCTTGTCAAGGTGGACGATGCTGCCGCGTTGAAAATTCCGGGTGTGGTAAAAGTGGTTACGCTGGCCGGATCGCCACCGCCAGCCATGTTTAATCCACTGGGCGGCGTAGCCGTGATTGCGACGAATACATGGGCCGCCATTGCCGGACGCAAGGCGTTGAAAATTGAATGGGATGGCGGGCCTCACGCTTCTTATGATTCGGCCGAATACCGCAAGCAGCTTGAAGCGTCGGTACGCAAGCCGGCCGATAAGGCGGTGCGCAACGACGGTGATGCGATGGCTGCGCTGGGTAGTGCGGCCAAACGCATCGAGGCCGAGTATTACATTCCGCATCTGGCCCAGGCGCCCATGGAAACACCCGTGGCCACGGTCAGGATCGTCGATGGCAAATGTGAAGCCTGGGCCAGTGTTCAGGCGCCGCAGGCGACGCATGACATGCTGGTCAAATGGCTTGAGCTGCCGCCGGAAAATGTCAAAGTCAACCAGACGCTGCTGGGCGGCGGGTTCGGTCGCAAGTCCAAGCCGGATTTTGTCGTAGAAGCAGGACTGCTGTCCAAGGCGATGGACGGCAAACCGGTGAAGGTGACGTGGACTCGTGAAGACGACATTCAGCATTCCTATTATCACACCGTCTCGGTCGAGCGTCTGGAAGCGGGGCTGGATGCGCAAGGAAAGGTAACCGCATGGCTGCATCGCACTGCCGCGCCTTCGATCGGCTCTACGTTTGCCGATACCAAGCTGCAATCTGCGGGAGAATTGGGCATGGGCGCGGCCAACGTGCCTTTTGCCATACCCAATGTCCGGGTCGAGAATCCCGAAGCCGAGGCCCATACCCGTATCGGCTGGTTCCGGTCGGTATCGAACATTCCACGTGCGTTTGCCATTCAGTCCTTTGTTGCGGAAATGGCCGCCGAACTGGAAAAGGACCACAGGGAATTTTTGCTTGATCTGATCGGCCCTGCCAGACGCATCAATCCGGCTGATCTGTCCGATACATGGAATCACGATGAGTCGCCCGAAAAGTATCCGGTGGATACGGGTCGCCTGCGCAATGTGATTGAAGTGGTCACGCGCGAAGCGGGCTGGGGCAAATCTGGCGCAAAAGGGCAGGCCATGGGCCTGGCGGCGCATTACAGCTTTGTCACTTATGTGGCGACAGTGGTGCATGTGGACGTGTCGGACAACGGCGAGCTGTCCATTCCTCGGGTGGATGTTGCGGTCGATTGCGGGCCGCAAGTCAACCCCGAGCGCATTCGGTCGCAGATCGAAGGCGCCACGGTTATGGGCATCAGCCTGGCCACGCTGGGCGAAATCAGCTTCAAGGACGGTGCTGCGGTGCAAAGCAATTTCCATGACTATCGCATCACATCCATGATGAGCGCGCCGCGGGAAATCCATGTTCATCTGGTTGCAGCCAGTGATTACGATGCGCCGCTTGGCGGGGTCGGAGAACCCGGCACGCCCCCGGTATCGGCAGCCCTGTGCAACGCTATTTTCGCCGCTACCGGCAAGCGGATTCGCAGCCTGCCCATTGGTAATCAGATGCAGCAGAAAAGCTAAGGGGCGCGGTCAAGCGGGAGCGGGCTGGCCGTTGTTTGGTCTGGCGCGCCGACAACGGGGGCTGCCGTCGCCTCTTTGCGCTGGCCAAGGCGCTGGCAGGCGCCTCTCCCGGTGTTTTGCCCGAGCAGATCGGGGCGTGTTGATGCGCCCCGATTTCTATTGTGGCGCGAACAGGCCGCCTGTCTTGCCAAGCCCTCGTAATTGCTCCTGGGTGTCAATATCAAGCAGGCAACCGGGATCGTTCACGGCAATCAGCGTTAACGCTTCAGGATGGCGGCGGACGATTGCGCGTGCGCCTTCGTCACCCGTCGCCTGCAGCAGCTCGTCCCTGAACTGGCTGGCAAACGCCACGGGATGCCCTGGCTGGTTCTGAAATTGCGGACGCACGATGCGGCCATCCTGGCGCAGCCGCGAGGCGACTGCCCGGACCGTATTCGTGTGGATACAGGGCATATCGGCCAGGGCGATGATCCAGCCAACCCGTGCCGGGCTGTGGCGGATTCCGCAACGCAGCGAGGCGCTCATTCCCCTATCTGCATCGGGGCAGTGAATCAGGTTTACCGGCAATCCGGCCAGCGCATGGCGCACCGCCTCCTGCCGGGGGCCGCAGACAACGCTCACGGCATCGATGTGCTGCAGCAGCGTATGACAGACAGCATAGACCATGGGGACGCCATCGGGCAGAGGCTGTATGGGCTTGTAACGCGCGCCCGAGGCATCAAAACGGGACCCTTTGCCTGCCGCCAGGACAAGCGCGACGACATCGGGAACGTCCGTTTGACCGTCAGCTTGACGCATGGCGGCGATCAGGCGGCGTATTCAGACGGATTGGCCTTGGCATGGGAGACATCGAAGCTCTCGGGCAGCAGCAGGCCGTTTTTCACGGCGATCACTTCGGCCATCACGCTGACGGCAATTTCGGCGGGAGACTTGCTGCCGATATACACGCCAATGGGGCCGCGCAGACGGGCAAGCTGTTGCGGCGTGATGCCAAAATGCTCTTGCAGCCTTTGACGACGAATGTGATTGTTGCGACGCGAGCCGATGGCGCCCACATAAAAGGCATCGGACAGCAGCGCCTCCATCAGCGCCAGATCGTCCAGCTTGGGGTCATGGGTCAGGGCGATAATGCAACTGCGCCGGTCCGGCCTGAAAGCGGTGACCACGTCGTCGGGCATGTCCGAGAGCACAGTGACGCCTTGCACTGACCAGCCATTGCGGTATTCGATGCGCGGGTCACACACGGTCACCGCAAAGCCGCTGAACAGGGCCATGGTGGCCACGTATTCGGTCAGCTGACCCGCGCCTATCAACAGCATGCGAAATTCCGGGCCGAAGGTGTTTTTCAGCGTTTTGTCGTCAATGCTGAGCGGCACCGGCTGATCAATCGGCTGCTGCCGGACAATGCCATTGTCCAGTTGCACGGCACGTTGCATTAACTGCCCCTGTTCCAGGGCTGCCACCAACTCATCCAGCGCCTGCGCATCAGGATTGAATTCCAGCAGAATCTCCAGGGTGCCGCCGCAAGGCAGCCCAAAGCGATAGGCCTCCTCTGCGGTTACGCCATAGCGGACCAGGCTGGGCGGTCCGCCATTGCGCAGCACGGCATTCTCGCTGCCGCCGGTGTAGCGATAGATCAGATCGTCTTCAATACACCCGCCGGAAACGGAACCGACCACAGCGCCGTCTTCGCACAAGGCCATGACCGATCCCAGCGGACGCGGCGAAGAGCCCCAGGTTCGAATGACTGTGGCCAGCAGGGCTTTTTTCCCTTCCTGGCGCCAGGCGCAAAGTTTGCGCAGTACGAGGACATCAAGATTTTCCATTACTACCGCCTGTTCCTGTGTGTCGGGACCATGTGCGGTCCCAGTTAATGACAGTCGTCATGTCATTTCGATTGTAATGCAATTGGAGGGCATGGGCAGCGCTGCCCACCTGCCGGGCAGCCGGCCAACGGCTATTGTCGCGCCCCCAGCATCCACGACGTCCCGGCTGATCCTGTGCGCCACGGATCGCAAAACCGCAGAGAAACGGGCGCGTTGTGTCAGGTTACCAACGTTATGATCCGTTTACGGCCGATAGCATCGGCGTTAAGTCCTTGATGAGGGGACCAATTGCGCCAAAGACGGCTGGACGGGTTGTACCGGTTCAAATAAAAGCATATCATTTGACCTATATCATTGACTAGTCAACAAAAGTATGGCTTGAACAGTGACTAATTCGAACCTTCCAAAACACGAGAAAAGCAATGAAAATTAAACTGACACACACTGCCGCAGCAGTCGCGTGTGCGGCTGCCTTCGGCTTTGCTGGCCTGGCAAATGCAAACACGGCAGCCGGTTCCCAGGGCGCAGATAAGACAGCCGGGTCAACTTCTGCAACGCTGATTGCCAAGGGCACCAGCGGCACCATGACTCCGTTTCTGGTCGATGCGCAAGGGCGCACACTGTATACGCTGAGCAAAGACGGCAAGGGCAGTTGCGACGAAGCCTGTATGAAACACTGGGAGCCGGTGGTGTCCGAGAGCCGTCCTCTGGGCCATGAAATTTTGCCGGGTCTGCTCAAGGCAGAGAAAAACGATCAGGGCGTCTCCCAGGTCAGTTACGGCGGCCTGCCTTT
>DATGQC010000392.1:0-3503 GCA_035304425.1 Advenella sp. | reverse complement strand
GTGCCGCAGTTGATATCGATATCTTCTTCCTGGCGCTGCCACAAGGCGTTGTTAGTACTCAATTTGAGCGAAGGTGAGGGGGTACAGCCGTAAGCCGAGCCGCGGCCGGTTGTAAAACAGATCAGATTGGCGCCAGAGGCAACCTGGCCGGTCGCAGAGACCGGGTCGAAGCCGGGTGAGTCCATGAATACCATGCCTTTTGCCGTGACAGGCTGCGCATATTCGTATACGCCATTAAGGTTGGTGGTGCCGGCTTTGGCCACCGCACCCAGCGATTTTTCCAGAATTGTCGTCAGCCCCCCAGCCTTATTGCCGGCAGACGGATTGTTATTCATTTCAGCATAATTGCGTTCGCAATAATCTTCCCACCATTTGATGCGTTCGACCAGCTTTTCACCCACTTCACGGCTGACGGCGCGCTGGGTCAGCAAATGCTCAGCGCCGTAAATTTCGGGCGTTTCCGAAAGAATGGCGGTGCCGCCGGCGCGTACCAGGCGATCAACCGCGGCGCCCAGCGCCGGATTTGCCGTAATGCCGGAATAACCGTCGGACCCGCCGCATTGCAGGCCCACCGTAAGATGTGAGGCAGATACCGGTTCACGTTGAACCTGGTTGGCTGCAGGCAGCATAGACTTGACTACATCGATGCCTTTGGCAACGGTTTTTGCGGTGCCGCCGGTATCCTGAATGGTGAAGGTTTGCAGATTGACGCTTTCTTTCATGTTGCCGGATGCAAGAATGGCAGAGATCTGATTGGACTCACAGCCCAGGCCGATCATCAGCACCGAGTGAAAGTTGGGGTGCTTGGCGTAGCCTACCAGAGTGCGCCTGAGGGTTTCCACAAACAGGCCTTCTGCTGCGTGCCCACAGCCTGTGGCATGGGGCAGGGCGACAACACCGTCAACATTGGGAAAGTCTGCCAGCGCTGTGGGGTTGATATCGCGGCGAAAATAATCGGCAACGGCTTTGGCGACGGTGGCCGAACAATTGACAGAGGTGAGAATGCCAATGAAGTTGCGTGTCGCAACCCGGCCATCGGGTCTGACATACCCCATGAACTGGTCGGCATTTGCGTTAACTGGCACATCTTTTTTGTGAGAGCCGAAATCGTAATCACGCTCGAAATCCATCATAGCCATGTTGTGAGTGTGAACATGCTGGCCGGCGCGGATGTCGCGGGTTGCCTTGCCAATAATCTGGTTGTAGCGGCGCACCGGACTGTCTTTCGCGATATCCACGGTGGCGATCTTGTGTCCGGCGGGAACCAGTCCGAGAATGGCGATCCCGTCTTCTGTGTTGCCCTGCATCAACTGTTCAGTTGCAATAATGACATTGTCATTGGCATGCAGTCGTATGGTCTTCTTCATTGGGTTCCTCTTCAATTCACTTTGAAATAATGGATGATCTGTTAGCCGATAATGGCCATCAGGCGCTGGTGGGCGCGGGTCAAATGGCGCTGCATGGCAGCCTGAGCCTGTAATGGGTCGCGCTCTTCAATGGCCTGACAGATCTGCTCATGCTCTTGCATGGCCGCCAACCAGGCCCGGTGGTCGTCAAAATGTCGATGCATGCTGCGGGCAATCGGCCGATAACGCTGATCGAACAGGCCCGTGATGGTCTGTATGACAAGTTGATTGTCGGTGCTTTGCGCCAGTGTCGTATGAAAAAGCCGATCTGCATCGGCCATGCGGGCGTTGGTGGATGTATCGTTTTGTGCCATGGCTGCCTGCATGTCGGTGAGACTTTTTCTGAGCTTTTTACGCAGCGTGGGCGACATGAAACGGGCGGCTTCAGCCGCCACCGCAGATTCCAGAAAATAGCGCATCTGATTGACCTCTTTCGGGCTGTCTTCGGCAACGCTGTGCAGCATGAGGGCAGTGGGCAGATGGGGTACGCTTTCCGGATCGTTGCATGGTATCTCCAGAGCCTGGGTTTGCTGCTGATCCGCAACCTCACCTGTTTCAGCCGGCAACGTCTGCGGGGACGCACTAGGCCGTGCCAGATCGGCGTCAGCATGATCTGTTTGTCCCTGCGGCCTGGTCTGTACATTGCTGTTTTTTACATAAATGCCTGATCCGATCCGGATTTCAACCTCATCCTGCAGCTCCAGAACGATGAGTGCTTCGCGCAACGTCGGCCTTGACACGCCCAATTGTTGAGCAAGTTCTCTCTCGGAAGGCAGACGGGCGCCTGCATCGATGCGCATATTTGCAATATGCGTGCGCAATTGCGCAGCGGTCTGCAGATAGGCTCTCGTGGCGATTTTGCGCGATGAGGGTGGAATGTCGGAAGTCATATTTTCAATTGAAATCGAATTAAATCCAATATAGGGGATTCAATCTAAGTGGTCAAACCAATTGTGGCGTAATTGTGCGTTTTATAGGGTTTTCTATAAGTGGTTTTACCAATTAGTGCGTGTAGCATGTCTTACTTTTATCACAGTCAAAAACGGGTCAGACATGACTTATGAGTTCGATTTCAGTTCTGTCTTTGCCTATTGGCAGTTTTTCCTGGACGGGGCGCGCACGACAGTGGTGATGTCGTTCTGGTCTACGCTGGCCGGGTTTGTTCTCGGCGTGATGTGCGCGATCGCCCGTAGCTCATCCATTTCATGGCTAAGTAAAACGGTCGGGGCCTATGTGGAGATCATTCGCAATACGCCACTGATCATTCAAAGCTACTTCCTGATTTTCGGCATGTCCAGCGTGGGGGTGACCATGCCGATTCTGGTTGGCGCCATTCTTGCACTGGTCATCAACATTACGGCCTATACCTGTGAGATCGTGCGTGCTGGCATCGAATCGGTGCCACGCAGCCAGCGGGAAGCAGGCGAGTGTCTGGGTCTATCTCCTTTGCAGGTGTATTGGCATATTATTCTAGTGCCAGCCCTGGAACGTGTCTACCCGGCGCTTACCAGCCAGTTTATTTTGCTTATGCTGGTGACCAGTGTGCTGTCAGCCGTGGGCACCGAAGATTTGTTTGGCGTCGCCGGCCAGGTTCAATCCATGACATTCCGCAATTTCGAAGTGTTTATTATTCTCTGGGGAATCTATCTGGCCATGTCCTTGATGGTCAGGGCCATTTTCTGGCTGTTGGCCAAGTTGCTTTTTGTACGCAGGCGTCGCCTGGGCACGTTGCTTTGAACCGGAGCGCTGAAATATGAATCAGGAACAAGTGTTTTTTCTGCTGCAGGGCGCCTGGGGCACCTTCGTGCTCTCAGTTCTTACGTTTGTGTTTGCCAGTGTGGTCGGACTCTTGATTGCACTGATGCGGGTGTCTGCCAATTCCATTGTTCGTACTGCAGCGTTTACCTATATTCAGGCCATTCAGGGTACGCCGCTGCTGGTGCTTATGGGCGTCTGTTTTTACGGCCCGACCATTCTGGGTTTTACGTCGGTGCCCGCGTTAACTGCTGCAGTGCTGGCTTTGACCATTCAGTCGTCGGCGTTTCTGGGTGAAATCTGGCGAGGCTGTATAGAATCAGTGCCGAAAAACCAATGGGA
>DATGQC010000391.1:0-10100 GCA_035304425.1 Advenella sp. | reverse complement strand
TCGAGTAGCGGGAGCACAGCAAGACCGACGGGTACCCCCAGCGCGCCGCCTATCAGGAACGGGAGCAGCAATTTCCAGGGGAAAGCCTGGCGCACCGACAATGCGCCGGTTACCTGGCCAACCAGTGCGCCAAAAACGGTCAACATGGCGGCCATGCCGGGTTCCAGCACCCAGGCCCAGACAGCCAGCGATACCATGCTGAACGCAAAACCCGACAGGCCCTGCACAAAACCTGCAATTGCCGCTCCACTCAAGGTGAACCACAATACTGTTCCGGAAAGCATATACGGTACCGTGTTAGTCGAACACGGTGGCTGATCCGGGTACTGGCGTAAAGCCGAGGTCGCCGCGAGCGATTACGGCTTCACGGCCTCCGTTCTCGCGCAGCAGCTCGCGCTGCCGTGCTTTGGCCTGGCGATCAACGTCTTCCGGGTCGCAGATCAGGTACAGGCGCTGGCGGCAGGCCTCAAGCGCATTTGCGTGGCGTGGATCAGCCGCCAGGTCGTGAAGCTCCTCGGGGTCTTGTTCCAGGTCAAAGAGCTGGGCCGGATAATCTGCGTAGTTGATGTACTTGTACTTGCCGTGGCGGATCATGAACGCGCCCGTTGTTGACCCCATGCCGTGATACTCGACCAGCACGTTACGATCCGGCACCTCTCCGTGCGCTAGGTTAAACAGCGAGTAGCCCGGATAACCATTGCGCAAATCGGCTTCACTATTTCTCATAGCATCAAGGATGGTCGGATAGGCATCGCTGTGGCTGACGGGGGTTGTGACCACATGCGACTGGGGAATGTCCGGACCAGCCATGATCAGCGGTACCCCGGCCGTTTCCTCGAACATGGTAGACTTGCCCCATAGCCCACGAGTACCAAGATTATCACCGTGGTCCGAGGTATACATAACGCGTGTGTCGTCAGCCAGCCCCGCATCCTCCAGCGACGTCAGGATTTTGCCAATATTCTCGTCCAAAAACGAACACAGCCCATAGTAGCCTGCCACCGCGCGCTTGACCGCATCACCCTCGAAATAGTCGTCGTAGTTGAAACTATTGCGGTAGTCGACCAGGTATGGGTGGTTTGGGCGATCGCGTTTATCATACAGTTTGGGCAGCGGCAGGTTTTGGTTGAAGTAGCGGTAATAGTGCTCTGGCGGGGCTGTCAGCGGGAAGTGCGGCGCCACCAGAGAGACAAATAAAACCCAGGGTTGATCAGATTCGCGTTTTGCAGCCTCGCGCAGCCAGACCTGCGCGCGCGCGGTGATCTCGCGGTCATAGAAAGTATAGGAACTTTCACCGGGGCCGGCATAGTGCGCCATCTTGTAGGCGCCCTTGCGAACCGGGAGTTCGCTGCGCACCAGGCCCATCAGATCCCCTTTGCCTTCGATAATATGCATGGGAATGATTTCTTCTGTGAAGCCATGGTCTTCGTCCGGGTTGCGAAAATGCAGTTTGCCAATAGAAACAACATCGTGACCGCGTTCACGCAATCGATGATGCCAGCTCGGTACTCGACCGTCATAGGCATCGGCGTTGTCCCAATAGCCAATCTGATGAATGTACTTGCCCGCAGCAAAAGCCGCACGGGCAGGAATGCACACCGGACTGGCGCAGTACGCCGATTTAAACAGCGTGCCCCGGGCAGCCAGGCTATCGAGGTTTGGCGTTTTGACGATCTCGCTTCCGTAGCACCCCAGGGCTTTGGGGGAGTGTTCGTCGGACATGATGATCAGGAGGTTTTTAGGTTTAGTCATGGTTCTACCGATGTTGAATGGCCGAGGTGTCAGCCGCTTGATAAGTTTGCTTCTGGAAATTGAAGTGAACGGGTGGTTGGGCCAAGAAAAAATTCCTGGTAATACACGCAGCACTCTCGTCCTGCGCGTGCGATCGCTTGCATATAGACGCCATGATATGGATGCGGCACGCCGACGCGCTCGCAGCTTTCGGCGTCGAAATCGGCCAATTGCACTAAATGGGTGATGTTGGTAATGGGCAATTTGAACTGCTGTGTAATGACATTTTTAAAGTTGGCGCCATTGAGCTTCTCCATGGGCATTTCCCAGAGTCGCTTAAGCAACTGCCGGTCGGCATAGAAGCGACTGGATATCTTGAATTCGTCGTTTATGGTGATAATGCGATCGAGGCGCATAATATTGGCCGATACGCCCAAATAGCGATTCCACGGCCCATTGCCTTTTACGGGTGTGCGTAGAATGGCTTGAGAGAATATGGGCAACACGGTTGTACCATCGTCATCAAGAAAGCGGCAATGCCAGGGGTCCTCCAGCTGCCGGGGCGCGTCGGCAATGAAACTGCCGAGCCCGTGCATACGCACCACCAGACCTTGTTCGGCCAGGTCGCGCAGCGCCCGCTGCACTGTGCCCAAGCTGAACGGCGTGATCTGAGCAAGCTCTTCCTCGGCGGGCAATTGATCACCCGGCTGCCAGATGCCACGCCGAATGCCGTCCACCAGCGCATCCACAAGTCGTTGATACTTGGGGCGTTTGGTAAAGTCGGGAATCTGGAGCGATTCAAATACCGCTAACCGGCGTGCTTGTGTATTCATGATATTTTCTCCCTGTCTGCGATGATCATGTCGGCGCCTTTTTCGCCGATAACTATGCTACCAGCATTTGTATTGCCGGAAAGCAGCAGGGGCATGATGGAGGCATCGACCACGCGCAGGCGCTCGATCCCGCGCACGCGCAGGCGGGTGTCGACGACGGATTCATCGTCGGCGCCCATGCGGCAGGTGCCGACAGGATGGAAAATAGTCGTCGCGTGGCCGCGGATGAACTCAAGCACTTGCTCATCGGACTCTACGTCGAAGCCGGGCCGGTATTCGTCGGCAACGTAGGGAGAAAGAGATCGCGACCGGACTAACTGACGGGCCATTCGTACGCCTTCTATCATGGTTTGCTTGTCAAAGTCGGTGTCGAGATAGTTAAATCGCGCGCGGGCCGCGATGGTGGGGTCGGGAGAGGCCAATTCTACGTAGCCGCGGCTGGTTGGCCGCAGCTGACATACCGATAGCGTGAATCCGGAAAAGTCGTGCGTCTTGCCGGCAGTCATATCGGCGCTGATGGTGCCGAAATGAAATTGTATATTGGGCGTTGCTTCGGTATCGTTGGTTCTGGCAAACATGCCTCCCAACTGGATTCCGGCGGCAACGGGCCCGGAGCGGCGAAAAATCCACTGCAGGCCGATGCGTGCCATGCCCCATCGGGACTTGAGCGAATCGTTGGTAGTGATGGGTTGTGTACAACGATATATCAACCTTGATTGCAGGTGATCCTGCAGGTTTTTTCCCACCGATGGCAGGTTATGCGTCGGCGTAATGCCCATCGCCTGCAAGGAGTCGGCATCGCCGATCCCCGATAGCATTAACAATTGCGGCGACTGGATCGCGCCTGCGCTGAGAACAACTTCGCAGCGTGCACGTGCCTGGCATCGTCGCCCATGGCGCAGATAAGAGACACCGATCGCACGTTTGCCTTCAAAGATCAGGCCGGTAGCGTGTGCATCGGTTTCTATGCACAAATTCTTACCAGCAATGCCAGAGCGCAAATAGGCTTTTGCGCTTGAGCAGCGCAGTCCATTACGCGTCGTGAGTTGAAAATAGCCGGCACCTTCCTGGCAGGCTCCATTGAAATCGTCAGTGCGCGGCACGCCCAGCTCGTTGGCGCCACGAATGATCGCTTCGATGAGCGGGTGCTTGCCGCGAATATTGGAAACAGCAAGCGGCCCCTGGCTGCCGTGATAGGTATTTTCTCCACGTTCGTTTGCTTCCGCGCGTTTGAAATAGGGCAATAGATCATTCCAACCCCAACCAACATTGCCCGCCGCTTTCCATCGCTCGAAATCCTCGTGTTGACCACGAATATAGACCAGACCATTGATCGAACTTGAGCCGCCGAGCGTGCGTCCTCGAGGTAGATATATCTTTCGATTATTCAGGTTGGGTTCGGGGGCAGATTCAAACTGCCAGTTCAGGCGTGGGTTAAACATTGTTTTGCCATATCCGATGGGGATATGGATCCATATGTTACGATCCTTCGGTCCAGCCTCCAGCAGCAGCACGGTCGTTTTGCGATCCTGTGCCAGTCTGGCAGCGACGGCGCATCCGGCCGAACCCGCGCCCACAACGATGTAATCGAACTCTCTAGTTTCCACGTTCCTTTTCCTTTAAATATCCAGTACGACGGTACCCTGGGGCACGCGCGCGCAGCAGATCAGTACGCTGTTGGCTCGTTCCTCGTCGCTCAAGAGGTAATCATTGTGTTCGATCTCGCCTGATAAATAGCGTAGCCGGCATTCGCCGCATAGCCCGGCTTCGCATGACGAGTTGCACGCAATGCCGGCGTCGCGCAGCGCCTGCAGGATCGTTTGGCCAGAGTCGATTGGCACGACGCGCTCACTGCGGTTAAGCGTGATGGTGGCAGGCGCTGCGTCTGCGCTAGCCGGGGACGGCGGTTGAAGATCTGCGCCGAAATGCTCGAAATGGACCCTGTCAGCGGGCCAATGTGCGCACGCCGCCTGCGCCGCGCGCATGAAGCCCGGCGGGCCGCAGAAATAGAGATGGTTGCCTGCCGGGCATTGCTCCAGCAGGCGTTGGAGATTCAAGCCATTGGCGGGGTTGCCGTCATCGTGATGTACGAACACGTGTTCTCGCCAACCTTCCATGGCCAGGATAGAGCGGAAAGCCGTTCGCATTGGCGATTGCGTGCAGTAATGCAGGGTATATGAGTGTCCCAGCGCTTGCAGCCGCTGGGCCATCGCCAGTAACGGAGTAATTCCGATACCTCCGGCCAGTAGCAAAGAATGCTTGGCATCCTCCTGTAGTGGAAAGTAATTATGCATGCCAGCAACTTCGAGCATATCGCCAGGCCGTAGCTGCTCATGCATGGCGCGCGAGCCGCCGCGGCTGTCCGGAACGTTCAGGACAGCAATGCGGTAGAAATCCGTGTTGCCAGGCTCGTTGCACAAAGAGTAGCGTCGGTTAATCCCGCTGGGCGTGCGAATGTCCAGGTGGGCACCGGCCTCGAATGCGGGCAAAGGGGCGCCGTCGGGGTCAACCAGGTCGAAGGCGTAAATACCTTCGGCTTCGTACCGGATTGCATTGACACGCAATTTCAACATGACATTCTCCGTAGGTCAGACCGCAGTGTTTTCCGCCGCTGGGCTGGCCACAGCCTGTCCTGCCCGGTCAATAGAGTCCAGCTGGAGTCGCACATGGGCATCGCGATCTTGTGCCGGCAGAGCGTCGGCCGAACGCATGATTTCCAGTATTTTTTTGCCGGTTGACGCAAGCAGCTGCCGGTCGGCTTGCTTGTCGGATATTTCGGGGATATCCAGTACGGAATCCTGGGCGTAGATGGGCAGACTCTTATCTTGCTGGTGCAATTGCTCGTACAGCGCGTAGGGTTTGGTTTTGTCGTGCAGGATGTCGCGCAGCAGCTTGCGGCACATATAAACCCCCACGTCTGAAACGCCAGGATGTTCAGCGCCATGCGATGCGATTCTACCCTGGCTGACAATGGCCTCCCAATCGCCGGGCGCGCGCTGTCCTTCGTCATAGCTGCGGTTACCGGTCTGGCCGTCCAGGAAGTCAATCTTATCGACGCCACAGTCTGCTTCGCTACCCATACCATCCGGGTCTACTGTGCTGTTAAAATGCCGAAAACCAAAGATGATCATATTTTCATCATCCACGGGCACATTCCAGCGGGTGCAGCCGGCGGTGCCATGGCGCTCGCGGGCGGCAGTCGGCAGCAATGAGCCGATTTGCAGGTAATTGGGGAAGATCATTTCGGTGATGCGCACCCAGACTTTATCGTCGGGCAGACGCCGTGTCGCAATAAAAACGCAGCCGTTGCCGTCACGTGTTGGTTCCCATTGCATTACCGGCATGTCGCCGAATCCTTCCAGCGATACGCCCGCCGACGTTTCTGAATCGACGCCTTCGACCACCATATGATTGTGCAGCACTGCAGTATGCATATGGTCCATGATGTTTTCGTAGACCTGCAGCCAGTTACACGGATAGATGTTGGAAAACGGGACCAGTTTTGTATCGGATGGCAAAGTGTAGGTGTCGAATTCAGGAAATGGCGGTTGCTGCTCTGGCGGCCCCATATAGGCGAAGACGAGGCCATCGCGTTCGAAGGCCGGATACGCACCCTGGCACACTGTTTTTTTCAAACGGGAAGCATCGGGCTCACACGGTGCATCAAGCAGCGTCCCGTCCACGTCGTAATGCCAGCCGTGGTAACAGCAGCGGATGCCGTGCTCGGCAATGATGCCGTATTCCAGAGAGGCGCCGCGGTGCGCGCATTGTCGATGCATGACGCCGATATCGCCACTCCGATCGCGAAATGCGACCAGGTCCTCGCCCATGATTCGGATTGCCTTGGGTACGTCAGTCAATTCCTCCGACAAGCACACCGGTTGCCAGAATCGGCGCATGTGCTCGCCCATTGGCGTGCCGGGATTGGTGCTGGTCAGTTCCAGGTCCGGCCCCGGACGATTGCGCTGCCGGTAGCCCGAGAATCGCAGCGGGCGCTCCAGGTCAGTGGATGTAGTATTTGAAAGCTGGGTCATGCTTTGTCTCCTAGAAGGTTCAATGATCAAACACGCGTGTTCGATTGGCTAATGAAGCGGATTTGTTGGTAAGCGTCCAGGCCCTCCGGCCCGCCCTCATATCCAAGTCCGCTGTCTTTGACGCCGCCGACCGGCGCGTCAGCCAGCGATGGGGTGAAGTTATTCACTCCGATCCAGGCGGATTCAATACGGTCCGTAAAGGTGGCTGCTCGCTCCAGACAGTTGGTAAATGCATAGGCGGCCAGCCCGTACTCGACGGCATTGGCGCGGCCGATCGCCTCGTCCAATGTGCTGAAGGGCAGAATAGGCGCGACCGGGCAGAAGGGCTCCTCATGCAGGATGCGGGCGTCGGCCGGGAGGTCGGTCACTACCGTCGGAGGGAAAAAGTACCCGTCGCGCGCCAGGCGTTTCCCGCCCAGCTGAACCGTAGCGCCGCGGCGCTGCGCGTCGTCGACCAATTCGGCCGCCGCCGCCAGGCGTCGTTGGTTATTTAGCGGTCCCATCTGCACACTTGTATCGAGTCCGTCTCCTACCTTCAAATTGCGTGCATGCTCAATGAAGTGTTCGACGAACCGATCGTAAATGCCTTCCTGGACGAAGAAGCGGCTCGGCGACAAGCAAACCTGCCCGCTGTTGCGGTACTTGAACGCTACGCATGCCTGTGCAACCTGGGCTGCATCGACATCGTCACAGACAATCACCGGCGCATGTCCGCCCAATTCCATGGTCGCCGGCTTAAGATACTGCGACGCTTGCGTGGCCAGCAACTTTCCCACCGGCACCGAACCGGTGAACGAGATTTTGCGGATGATCGGCGAGGCGATCAGACGTTCCGAAATCTGCGCGGGCCGGCCATACAACAGGCTGATCGCTCCTGGCGGCACGCCTGCGTCCAGAAAGGCCTGGACCAGCAGCATGCCAATGGCGGGTGTTTCCTCGGGCGCTTTGAGCACGACGGTACAGCCCGTCGCCAGCGCGGCCGCGACTTTGCGCGCGGCGAGGAAGGCGGGGAAATTCCATGGTACGAAGGCTGCTACGGGTCCGATAGGTCGCTTTACAGTGGTCTGGGTCAGCAGGGGAGAGCGCGGCGGCAATTGACGGCCATATGCGCGCTTGCATTCTTCCGCGCAATATACAATGGCCTCTATGACGCGGCCGATCTCGCCGTCTGAATCGGCCAGCGGCTTGCCATTCTCCAGTGTCAGCGCAACAGCGAGTTCGTGCCTGCGCGCGTCAACCAGTTGCGCTGCACGCCCCAGGATGTTGGCGCGATCCCAGGCATTGGTGCGCGACCAGACGGCGAATGTGGTTTCGGCCTGGGACAAAGCATCGTCGACATCTTCGTTCGTGGCTACCGGAAGCATGCCCAGAACCGTTTCGGTCGAAGGGTTGCGCACAGCCAGTGTTTCGCGGCCTTGTACGCCGCGCCATTGTCCGCCTATGTATAAAGCTAACGCTTGTGGATAGGCCGTGGTCGTGCCGCCGGACACCGTCTCGGCGGGATTGTCTTTTATGTTTCTCATAGCATATAACCTAGATGGATGTTCAGAAAGTTCGAAGGCAGATACGGGGTCTATTTACGTTACAGCGGCCGTTATTCCGCTTGCGGACAAATCTGCCCGTCTTTGCATGCGCCGGCGGCTTGCCTCGGGATTGATGAAGAGCGCGCCTACCACGCTGACGCAGATCGCCAGCACGGCCGAAACCAGGAAACCTTGCTCATATCCCGCCGCAAGCGAATTGCCGTTACTAATGAAATGACCCATTAGCGCTGGGGCGACCAGCCCGCCGGTGGTGGCCAGCGCGCTGCTAATTGACATGGCAGCCGAACGCTGCGAATCAAAGGAAATCTCGGCCACGATGGCTGAACTCAGCACGAAGGTGAGTTGAGGCAAGTTGCAGCCGAGCGCTAATAGCAGGACCCGGGTCGTTGGATGTTCGACCACGAATAGCGACAGCAGGATGCAGACCCCTCCCAGCAGAACGAATGCACAACTGAGCCATCCCCTTGCATAGACTGAGGCAATGCCGCGCTTGAGCAGGCGTTGCGATAGCCAGGAGCCGACGAACACCAGAGGGATATTGATACCGGTAAAGACCATGAACATCCACCCTGTTTCCTGGCTGGAATAACCCATGACTTTGTTCATGTATGCTGGTATCCAGGTGAACATTACAGAGAATATCCAATAGGTCGTCCAGTACAGAAGCATGTTGACAAGAAACGTACGGTCCGTCAGCAACACCCAATACGGAACGCGCTCTCCGGTGTTTCCGGTGCTTGTAATGGTGTTTTTGACATTACCGTCTCCGCCGAAAAGCAACCACAGCACCATCCAGACAATGCTGGCTATCCCAAGCAGCATGAATGCCGCATGCCAACTGTGGTTAAGCATGATGTAGGTGAGCACCGGGCCGGAGATCAGCAGACCGACTGTTACTCCCTGGAAAATCATCG
This sequence comes from Advenella sp., assembly GCA_035304425.1. Classification (GTDB taxonomy): domain Bacteria; phylum Pseudomonadota; class Gammaproteobacteria; order Burkholderiales; family Burkholderiaceae_B; genus Advenella. Next base: position 1,044 of record DATGQC010000391.1, on the reverse strand, counting down.
ACGATGGTACGTTGCGCCGATCATCGCTGAACCAGGTATAGCAGGAATGCAGCGCCAACGGATAGGCAGGTCCTTCCCCGATGCCCAGCAGAATGCGCGAAAAGTACAGTAACGGCACCGATGCGAAGAATGCCAACGGCAGTTGCGACAAACCCCATATACCCGCCAGAATAACCAGCACGACCTTTGACGACACGCGGTTCGCCATGAAGCCAAAGCCTATTGCCGAGACTGAAAAAAACAGAAAGAAGCTGCTGGCGATCATGCCGAACTGGGCCGGATCAATATTGAGTTCTTGCATTAAAGGCACAGCAACGATGCCAAGGATGGCCTTGTCCATGAAGTTGATAACCATAAATAACGCCAACAGGACGGTGACTACCCACCCCCGCATGTTGGCTTTAACCGGCTCTGTAGCTGACATGTCTCACTCCGTTATTTTGAGTTTTGCTGCACAACTTTTAAGAATGAACAAACTATACACCTATATAGGTCTATAGTTCAATCCCTCTTAATATCGGGAGAAACCCTAGGGGTAGGGTGATCAAATAATCGAACGCCAACCGAGCCCCAGAGCCCTGTAATAAATATCACAGTCGAAATAAATGGAATCGGAGGAGGGGCCGCACGCTAAAAACGCCAATATGAATCAGGGCATCCGCGGTATGTTGCAGATTAACGATACAGTACTCGTCAAAGGATGCGGCCTTGCTTGCGTGTAGAGATAACGCATCGCGGACGATGATAGCCATCGTCACTCTGCTTTGCTCGGCGGGTCATTGTGCCCGGCACTACAGGTGCATGGATGCAGCTTTGCTCTGTATGCTTATACGTCCAGTGTCGTCAGTTTTCCAAGGGTGGCTATGGCTGCTTCGGTTCTGGCATCCCAGGCATAGCCATAATTGAGTCTCAGGCAGTTCTGGAATGCTTGCTTGGCGGAAAAAATCGGACCAGGGGCGACGCTGATGCCAAGCGAGCGGGCATGCCGGTGAATTTCAAGCGTGTTTATTCCCGCTGGTAATTCGACCCATATAAAATAACCGC
>DATGQC010000390.1:0-3196 GCA_035304425.1 Advenella sp. | reverse complement strand
TTGGCAAACTCCACGATCAGGATGGCGTTTTTCGCCGACAGACCGATCACGGTAATCATCCCCACCTGGAAGTAAATATCATTTGACATACCCACCAAAGTGACCAGACCAACCGTACCCAGCATCCCCAAGGGTACGATCAGAACCGCTGATAAAGGAATCCACCAGCTCTCGTAGAGCGCCGCCAGCACCAGGAACACCACCGCAAAAGCCAGCGCCAGCATAATCGGGGCCTGGTTGCCTGCTTGCACCTCTTGATAGGACAGCCCCGTCCACTCATAGCCGATGCCCGCGGGCAATTGACCAATCAGTCGAACGATCTCGTCCATCGCCTCGCCGTTGGCATAGCCTGGATTGGCCTGACCCTGAATGGTGATGGAGTCATAGCTGTTATAACGCTGGATCTGTGTTTCGCCATGCACCCAATCAAGAGACACGAACGAAGACATGGGAACCAGTTCGCCGCTGGTGTTGTGCACCCGCAGTTTGAGAATATCGTCCGGAGACATCCGCTGCGCGGCTTCGGACTGAATCCACACGTTCTGCATCCAGCCCTGATTCGGGAATTGCCCCAAATAGCTGTTACCGATCGTGCCGGACAGGACATTGCCCACTTCAGTCATATTCACACCCAGCGCATAGGCTTTGATGCGATCAACCGTGACTTTCAACTGCGGGCCGGGGCCCAGCCCGGAAATACGCACCTGGGACAAAATCTTGCTCTGCCCGGCCAGCTGTATCAATTGATTGGCCGCTTCACGCAATTGGGCCTGTCCCATACCGCCGCGATCCTGCAGACGCAAGTCAAAGCCGGTAGCCGTACCCAACGACGGAATGGACGGGGGCACAATTGACAGGACCATGGCATCAGGAATACCGAAAAGCAACTGCCCTGTGGCGCGCCCCGCGACCGACATGGCGCTGTGCTCCGCCCCTTTGCGGTCAGCGAAGTCTTTGAACGGCGTAAAGGCAATGGCCGAGTTCAGACCGGAACCATTGAAACTGAAGCCCTGCACCGTAATGATATTTTCCACCTCAGGCTGCTTCTTGTAATACTCCTCGACCTGTTTAATGACCTCTTCGGTCCGCTTGGCCGAGACGCCCGCCGGCAACTCGATATTGGTGACGGCATAGCCCTGATCTTCAGTAGGCAGGAACGAACTGGGCAGACGCAGATAAAGAAAGCCCAGGAGAATGACCAGCCCCAGATAGATCAGCATCATGCGTCCGCCACGCTTGACCAGACTGCCCACGAACCCCGTGTAGTTGTTCGTGATTCTGGCAAACGTCCGGTTAAACCAGCCGAAAAAGCCTTTTTTCTCATGATGTCCCTTGGGCACGGGCTTGAGCAGCGTCGCGCACATGGCCGGCGTAAATGTCAACGCAAGGAACGCGGAAAAGCCGATAGAAATGATCATTGCCGCCGCGAACTGTCGATAAATCACGCCAGCGGATCCGCTCATGAAGAACAGGGGCGCAAACACCACCATCAGCACCAGCGTAATTCCGACAATCGCACCAAAAATCTGCGGCATTGCCTTGACCGTGGCCTCTTTGGGCTGCAGCCCTTCTTCGGCCATGATCCGTTCCACGTTCTCGACCACCACGATGGCGTCATCCACCAGAATACCAATGGCAAGCACCATCGCGAACATCGTGAGCGTGTTGATGGAGTAGCCCATGTACAGCAGGGTCGCCATGGTGCCCATGAGCGCCACCGGCACCACGATGGCCGGTATCAGGGTATAGCGGATGTTCTGCAGGAACAGGTACATCACCACGAACACCAGCAGCATCGCTTCAATCAGCGTATGAACAACCTGGGTGATAGACGCGTCAACGTACGGAGCCGTGTTGTATGGAATCGTGTATTCGATATTGTCAGGGAAATACTTGGCCAGATTATCCATCTCGGCCTGGACCAGATTCGACGTTTCCAGGGCATTGGCATTGGGAGCCAGCGAGACGGCGAACGCGGCCGATGTCTGACCGTTCAGGCGCGATCCGAACTGATACGAGTCGGCGCCCACCTCAATGCGGGCCACATCGCGCAGCCGCACTGTGGAGCCGCCGGTCGTTGCGCGCAGGACAATATCGCCGAATTCCTTGACAGTGCTGAGCTGACCATTGACGATCACGGTTGCGCTGGTGGTCTGGTCATCCGGCGTGGGTGGCGAGCCAAGGGTGCCCCCAGTAATCTGCGCATTTTGCGTTTGCAACGCAGTCTTGATATCGCTGGTCGTCAGTCCAAACGACGTCATTTTTGCCGAGTCTACCCAGATACGCATGGCACGTGGCGAGGCAAACAGCTGGAACTCCCCAACCCCCTTGATACGGGAGATCGAGTTCTGAATATTCCGTGTGATGTAATCACCCAGGCCGGCATCGTCGAGCGAACCGTCTGTAGAAGTCAGGCTCACGATCATCAGGAAGCCGGCGGTACTTTTGGAGTACGTAATACCTTGTTGCGTCACCGCTTGCGGCAGCTTGGAGTTTACGCTGGAAATACGGTTCTGGACGTCCACCTGGGCAAGATCGGGATCGGTGCCCGGTTCAAAGGTCACGTCGATCTTGGCCGCGCCGTAGGAATCGCTGGTAGATGCATAATACAGCATACCCTGGGCGCCGTTGAGCTCGTTCTCTATCAGGCTGGTCACCGAGCGCGCGACCTCTTCGGCGCCTGCGCCAGGGTATGTAGCACGTACGGTAATCGTCGGCGGCGCCACTTCCGGGTACTGCGAAATGGCCATATTGGGGATAGAAACGACACCCGCGAAGAATATGATAATTGCAATAACCCAGGCAAAAATCGGCCGGTTAATGAAAAAATTAGACATGTTTTATACTCACTGTGCCGGCTTGTCGCCCTGCTGTTCAGGCTTGCTTTCCTGGGTCGGGGCCTGATCACCCCCTTCTTTGGCTTGATCCTGAGCGCCAGACTCAGGCTGCTGGCTCTTATTGCCTGCGGCCTTGTCTTTCTTCCATGGCTGGGGCTTGACCGGCGCGCCTGGACGGATTTTCTGGAATCCTTCAACAATCACTTCGTCACCGGCTTTAACGCCCTGCGTCACGATCGTATCCGTCTTGACTTCTCCGCCTGTCTGGATGGTGACTGTAGCGACCTTGCCATCACGCACGAGCATGACGTTACTCAGGCCATCCGTAGAACGCTGGATAGCTTGTGTTGGAATCAGCA
>DATGQC010000389.1:0-3301 GCA_035304425.1 Advenella sp. | reverse complement strand
ACCCCGCATCCGGATTGATCCGGCGGGTCGGCAAACATTGAACGACAACTAGGAATTTGATGATGAATACGATTACTCAGGCACTTGATCAGACCACGATGAAGCAATGGTTTGAGCAACTGCATCGCACCCCGGAACTGTCGATGCACGAGAATAAAACAGTGGACTACATCGCGTCCATCCTGAAGAATCTGGGCTATGAGGTTGTGCCTGGCGTGGGAAAACATGGCATTGTCGCCTCGCTGACCGTAGGCGATAGCCAGAAGGCTATCGGACTGCGTGCCGATTTTGACGCTCTACCGATCCAGGAAGTCAACACGCTACCTTATAAATCCGAGGTCCCTGGGGTTTCACATCTATGCGGCCACGACGCTCACTCGGCCATGCTGCTTGGCGCAGCCAAATATCTGGCAGAAAAACGCAATTTTAACGGCACCGTTCGCCTGATTTTCCAGCCTGGCGAAGAAACCATGCAGGGCGCTCCGGCCATGATCGAAGATGGACTGTTCGAGCGCTTCCCCGTCGATGCAGTGTTCGGCATGCATAATATGCCTGGACTTGAAGCGGGCAAGCTTTACTTTACGCCGGGCACAACCATGGCGGCAGTTGACAACTGGGAAATTGAAATCACAGGTAAAGGCGGTCATGGCTCTATGCCTGAACTGTCGATCGACCCAGTGGTTGCCGGCTCGTCCCTGGTTATGGCGCTGCAAACCATTGTCGCACGCAATGTAAGCCCTGCGCATAAAGCCGTTGTAACAGTTGGCGCCTTTCTGGCAGGAAATGCCGGTAATGTGATCGCGCATAGCGCCATTCTGCGACTATCCATTCGCACCACCACGCCGCAAGACCGTGAAATGGTTCTACACAATGTCCGCCGACTTGCCGCCTCTCAATCCGAGGCATTCGGATGCACAGCGGAAATTCGCACGGGTGTGCCCGGAGCCGTACTCATCAACGACCCGGAAGAAACTGAAAAGGCCGCCGAAATCGCTCGCAAGACCTTTGGTGCAGAGAATGTCATTTGCCCCGGCCCCACTTATCTGGGATCCGAAGATTTCGCCTTTATGCTGCAAAAGAAAAAAGGCACTTATTGTTTCGTCGGCAATGGCGATACAAAAATGGTTCACCATCCCGAATATGTCTTCGATCAGAATAACCTGAGTATCGGTGCCGCCTACTGGGTCGCTCTGACTGAAAACTACCTCTCCAAGTAGTCGTTTGACTGAGTGCGAAGACTCAGACCGCAGTTAAAGCGCGGCGTGTGGTGCGACGAGCGCGCTGCGAACGGGTAAAAGTGAAGGCTTTGCTATAAGCGAAGGCGTTGCTATAAGTGCGGGCTTTAAAAGCAGCCCCTGAAAAAAACAAAGACGCCACCTGGGCGTCTTTGTTTTTTACTGCCAGTACCGCGACAACAATGAAGAATCAGTGACGATTTTTCATGTTCGCCAAACGGCGAGCAGCAGCAACCTGCGCTGCCAGCATGGCCAGTTCGGCTTCGACAGCGGCAATATCCTGCTTGTCGTGTGCGTTCTCGAGTGCTTCCAGCGCCTGCTGGCGAGCCTGCTCGGCCTTGGCTTCGTCCAGATCTGCCGCACGGATTGCCGTGTCGGACAGGACGGTCACGCCAAATGGCTGCACTTCAAGAATACCACCGGCTACAAACACCAGCTCTTCTGTCCCGTCCTCACGTACGATTTTCAACGTACCAGGACGAACCTTGGAGATCAGCGGCGTGTGACCGGGCAACACGCCCAGCTCACCGCTTTCGCCCGGCAAAGACACAAACTTGGCTTCGCCCGAGAAGATGGATGCTTCAGCACTGACAACATCTACTTTAAGTAAAGTAGCCATAGCTATTCCTTATTTTAAGCCTTTCGCTTTTTCAAAGGCTTCATCAATCGTACCGACCATGTAGAAGGCCTGTTCCGGCAGAGAATCGCATTCGCCGTCGACAATCATCTTGAAGCCGCGAATGGTTTCGGCCAGTGGTACATATTTGCCTGGCGAACCTGTAAACACTTCGGCCACGTGGAATGGCTGAGACAGGAAACGCTGGATTTTACGTGCACGGGCAACGGCCTGTTTGTCTTCGGGAGACAGCTCGTCCATACCCAGAATCGCAATAATGTCGCGCAATTCCTTGTAGCGTTGCAGCGTTTGCTGAACACCGCGAGCCACGGCGTAGTGCTCTTCACCCACTACCTGTGGATCCAGCTGACGGCTGGTCGAATCCAGCGGGTCAACCGCAGGGTAAATACCCAGAGAAGCAATGTCACGCGACAGCACGACCGTAGAGTCCAAGTGCTGGAAGGTTGTGGCAGGAGACGGGTCGGTCAAGTCATCGGCAGGAACGTAAACGGCCTGGATTGACGTAATGGAACCGGTTTTGGTAGAAGTAATACGCTCCTGGAGCACACCCATTTCCTCGGCCAGTGTTGGCTGATAGCCCACCGCTGAAGGCATACGACCCAGCAGCGCAGATACTTCTGTTCCGGCCAGGGTGTAACGATAGATGTTGTCAACGAAGAACAGAATATCACGGCCTTCGTCACGGAATTTCTCGGCCATGGTCAGACCGGTCAACGCCACGCGCAGACGGTTGCCTGGAGGTTCGTTCATCTGACCGAACACCATGGCTACTTTGTCCAGAACGTTGGACTCTTCCATTTCGTGATAGAAGTCGTTACCTTCACGAGTACGCTCGCCCACGCCGGCAAACACGGACAGACCGGAGTGCTGTTTAGCGATGTTGTTGATGAGTTCCATCATGTTCACGGTTTTGCCCACACCGGCGCCACCGAACAGACCCACTTTACCGCCTTTGGCGAACGGGCAGACCAGGTCAATCACCTTGATGCCGGTTTCCAGCAGTTCAACCGAAGGAGACAGTTCGTCAAACTTCGGCGCAGCCTGGTGAATTTCACGCTTTTCTTCGCTGGCGATCGGGCCGGCTTCGTCGATAGGACGACCCAGCACATCCATGATGCGGCCCAGGGTGCCTTCACCGACAGGAACGGAAATAGCAGCGTTGGTGCGATCAACGGCCATGCCGCGACGCAGACCGTCACTGGAGCCCAGTGCAATCGTACGCACAACACCGTCGCCCAGCTGCTGCTGAACTTCCAGTGTCAAACCTTTCTCGGCGAATTTTGATTCATTGTCCGCCAGGACAAGGGCTTCATAAACTTTTGGCATGTTGTCGCGTGGGAACTGAATATCCACGACGGCGCCGATGCACTGAACGATGGTACCGTTACTCATGTCGATTCCTTACTTAATAACGATTGAAAGATGCCGG